>CAJWRP010000373.1 GCA_913046025.1 uncultured Chloroflexota bacterium | reverse complement strand
CCATGGTCCCGTGACCCATGCTATGATTTCCACCGCAAACCGGGTGCTTGCGGACAGCGGGTTGTCGTATGGATTGTCGAACGTGTGTCCCGGGTTTCCCAAATAAGACCTCTACTAATTACCGCGCCCTAGAAAGCCACGTATCCGCCGTCAATAGGAATGGAGATACCGGTTACGTAGTCTGATGCCGCGCTGGCCAGGAATACGGCTGTGCCTGCCATGTCCTCCGGCAGACCCCAGCGCCCGTGGGGAATGCGAGCCGATATCAGTTCGAAGCGCTCCTTGAAATCGGGATGGGTCCGAATAGGCTCCGTAAGCTCAGTTTCTATCCAGCCCGGCAAGATAGCGTTTGCCTGAATATTGTCCTTGGCCCACGCGGTGGCTATGCTCTTGGTGAGCTGCACCACGCCGCCTTTGCTTGCCGAATACGGCATAACCAGATCGTGGCCGAAGATGGAAGTCATGGAGCCAATGTTGATTATCTTGCCACCGCCCGCTGCCTTCATGTGCGAGTAGACCTCTCGGCAGGGCAGGAACGTGCCGGTGAGGTTGACGTCCATGATCTGGTTCCAGTCGTCCAGGGTGTAGTCCTGCGGTGCCTTGCGAATGCCGATGCCGGCGTTGTTGACCAGGATATCCACGCTGCCGAAGGTATCGACGGCTGTCTTCACCATGTCAGCGACTTCATTTTCGTACTGGACATTTGTGGTGGTGCCTGCGGCCTTGAAGCCCTGGCTCTGCAACTCTTTAACGACAGCGTCAGTCTTGGCTGCGTTGCGCGCTGCTATGAGAACGCTAGCTCCGGCCTCTGCAAGCCCCTTGGCTATGCCGAGACCAATGCCTCCATTGCCGCCGGTAATGACGGCGGTTTTGCCGGTAAGATCGAACATTCCGTTATCAGGCATGTCCACTCCTTCTGTTGAGTGATTGTGGTGCTCGGACAGGTTATTACAAAAGGGGCAGGAATGCCTAATCTTTCCTTTTGGTATATAGGGAAGGCAAGTGCAATTACGTGTGAACTTTTGGCTGAATTTCCTGTGATGTCATGAGCCGCGGTGGTCGTTAAGATCAAGCGTTTGGGCAATTAACGATAGTGTTCAATCAGGCACAGCCACAGACACATTGGTCGCCTTGGTCATCTAAATTTAAGCGGTCTTGCGGATGGGACCGTTGGGGCGCAGTTCATCCAGGATCGCTGTGGTCTTCGAGCCGATGGTCTGGCCGGTCTTGCGGTACTTCGCCAGGAGGTCGAGCGCCAGGTCGGATACGCCAGGTTTGATTCGAAGCTCTTCTGGCATATACCGAATGCACCGTCGCATTAGGACCTTGGCGGGCCGGTTGGTCTTCTCCGAGCAACCATGTGCGTAAATGCACATGTAGGAATGGCACATCGTAGTTTCTCGGTAAAGAGCTGGTACACGGCTGGACGAGGGCACCATGTGGTTGTTCAGGAACTTGTCAAGACTCTTTTCGGATGAGCTGGGCACGGGAGCTCGAGATCGCATGTAATGCCGTCCGATGGAGGGTTCGTTCGCAGTGAGCGGCTCTGAAGACGAGCCGTTGAAATCTGACCCTGTGTAGATTATTGAATAAAATCTAAGGAAGATACAATTATTTTTGAGGACGTTTTGTCCGGATTTTGAAACAGACGTTCCAAAATTAGAAGGGACAAGAATTCTTTGTTTGGCAAAAACAGGGACAGCCTACTAAAGGCTGTCCCTGTTTTACTTCTGGAACTTAGTTTTGCCAGTTAGGCAGACTTTTGCTCGAAGGTCGAGGACGACATGGGTCCCCTGTCCCCTGTTTCCATGATCAGAGTGACTGGTGATGTTCCGTAAATTGTGGTTTCATCCACGACGCACTTGCTGACCCCTGTCATGCTGGGCAGTTCGTACATTACGTCCAACAGCGTCTGCTCGAGGATCGAGCGTAGGCCTCTTGCACCTGTCTTCTGCTTTAGGGCCTCCTCGGCTGCCGCGTCCAAGGCTGTTTCCGTAAATACCAACTCGACGTTGTCCATGCCGAACAGGTACTCGTACTGCTTCACAAAAGCGTTTTTGGGCTCGGTCAGTACCTTGATGAGTGCTGCTTTGTCCAGCGATTGTAGGCTGGCCACGACTGGCAAACGTCCAATGAACTCAGGAATGAATCCGTAGTCCATAAGGTCGTCTGCAAGAACAAACTGGAGCGCAGAGCCATCAGACTCCTTGCTATCCCAGTTTGCGCTGCCGCCGCGCTTGAAGCCAATTGACTGTCGGTCTCTGAACACGCGCTTGTTGACGATCTCCTCCATGCCTTCGAAGGCACCGCCGCACATGAACAGGATGTTGTCCGTCTTAATCTGCAGGAAGTCCTGGTGTGGATGCTTGCGGCCACCCTGTGGGGGTACGTTGGCAACACATCCCTCGATTATTTTGAGTAGGGCCTGCTGTACTCCCTCTCCTGACACGTCTCGGGTGATGGAGGGATTTGGGCTCTTTCGGGCTATCTTATCGATCTCATCGATGTAGATGATGCCTTGCTCGGCCCGGGCGACATCGTAGTCAGCTGCCTGGATAAGTCGGAGAAGAATATTTTCTACGTCCTCTCCTACGTAACCGGCTTCCGTCAACGACGTTGCATCTGCAATGGCGAAGGGCACATCCAGGATGCGTGCCAAAGTCTGCGCCAGATGCGTCTTACCAGAGCCGGAGGGCCCTAGCATCAATATGTTAGCTTTTTGAAGCTCAATGTCGCCGGTGTTCTTCTGGTTTGATCCTATGCGCTTGTAGTGGTTATATACCGCGACGCTTAGGATCTTTTTGGCATGCTCTTGGCCAACGACGTATTCGTCGAGCTTTTCGAATATTGTCTTAGGAGTCAGTCCGCTGGAAATGGCGCCTGTTGTCGGCTCTTTGGCTTGTGTCGGACTTTCCTCTGCGATTATTTGATCGCAAAGCGTAACGCATTCATCACAGATGAACACCCTATCTGGCCCTGCAATCAGTCGCTTAACTTGTCCCTGCGCTTTACCGCAAAAGGAGCACTGGTATTCTGTTCGGCCACTCATATGTGGACGCTACCCCCTGATAAGTAAAAGTATCCCCAATGGCGGACGATCTCTAATCCTTGCTAGTCGAGACCAGCACTTCATCTACCAGACCGTATTCCTGGGCCTGTTCTGCGCTCAGGTAATAGTCACGATCTGTATCTTGTGCAACCTTATCATAAGGCTGACCGGTATTCTCTGAGAGGATCGTACGGATTTTGTCCTGCATTCGTAGTATCTCTC
>CAJWRP010000372.1 GCA_913046025.1 uncultured Chloroflexota bacterium | reverse complement strand
TATCATGGCACATGTGCTAAGGTTTCTTTGGGTCAAGGCCTTGTCATTGCACGCCATTTGAATCTTCGGAGGATGCTTCAACGTGAATACCAGTCAAGTGGTCTATCTAGTTCCGGCGGTTGCCATTCTCGCCCTATTCTACGCGATGATTCGCGCTGCCTGGGTACGCCGTCAGGACCCGGGTAACGAGCGCATGCAAACTATTGGCCAGTGGATTGCCGACGGCGCCATGGCGTTCTTGAAGCAAGAATACCGCTCTTTGGCCATCTTCGTGGTCGTAGTCGCAATCATACTCGCTGCGTCAAACGCAATGATTGACCCCAAGCACCAGACCAACGGTTTAATTGCCGTTTCTTTTGTTCTGGGCGCTTTTTGTTCTGCCCTGGCGGGTTACATAGGCATGAAGACCGCAACCGCGGCAAACACGCGCACAGCCGCAGCTGCCCGGCACGGGCTCAACGAAGCACTTCAGGTCGCCTTCGCCGGTGGTTCGGTGATGGGTCTGGCAGTGGCGGGCTTGGCATTACTCGGTCTGGGTGGGTTGTTTCTCATCTATCTAAGACTGTACCCCGAGGCGCTCGACGGCGGTGACGCGATAAGATTAGTGCTAAACATCCTGTCTGGTTTTTCGCTCGGAGCTTCGTCCATCGCACTTTTTGCCCGAGTGGGGGGAGGCATCTTTACCAAAGCGGCCGATGTCGGCGCTGACTTGGTGGGCAAGGTCGAAGCGGGCCTGCCTGAGGACGACCCTCGCAACCCTGCCACCGTCGCGGACAACGTTGGCGACAACGTTGGAGACGTGGCGGGGATGGGAGCCGACCTCTTCGAGTCATACGTTGGCTCAATCATAGCCACAATCGCGTTGGCCGCTGTAGGAGCCGGTGTGCTTGGCATAGCGGACCCCACGGGCACCTTCGACGCAAACCTATTCTTGCTGCCAATCATCATCGCAGCTATCGGCATATTCGCATCGATCTTAGGAACATTCCTCGTTCGCACCAAAGATGGTGCCAGTATGGGACGCCTTCTCTGGTCGTTGCGCACGGGAATTATCACGGCCGGTGTTCTGGTACTAATAGGAACCGCCGTGGCCATAAACTTGATGGACCTAAGTTTCAACCTCTTTTGGGTGGTACTGGTCGGTCTCGTAGCAGGCCAGCTTATCGGTACATCCTCTGAGTACTACACCTCATTCGAGTACAAGCCCACAAAAGAGGTCGCCATGCAGTCCGAGACCGGACCTGCGACCGTCCTGATTAGCGGGCTTGGACTGGGCATGATTAGCACACTGATACCAGGCATAGTCATAGTAGTAGCGATGTGGCTTGCCAACACCATGGCCGGCACCTACGGAGTGGCCCTGGCCGCTGTGGGTATGCTCTCCACGCTAGGCATAACGCTGGCAACAGATGCATACGGTCCTGTGGCAGACAACGCTGGTGGTATCGCTGAACAGGCACACCTGGATCCCATCGTCCGAGAGCGCACAGACGCACTGGACGCACTGGGCAACACCACCGCAGCAACCGGCAAGGGTTTCGCCATTGGCTCGGCAGTGCTTACGGCTTTGGCCCTGATGGCCGCATACTCACAGGCAACTGGAGTAAAGTCCTTCGACCTGCTGGATATAGACGTACTAATGGGCCTGATTGTGGGTGCTATGCTCCCATTCCTCTTCGCTGCTCTTACTATGCAGGCAGTGGGACGAGCTGCAAACGCCATGGTGCAGGAAGTCAGACGTCAGTTCCGAGAGATCGCAGGGCTTCTGGAAGGCACGGCCGAGGCTGACTACGCTCGAGCCGTCGACATCAGCACCAGGGGCGCCATGAAAGAGATGGTTGTTCCCGGTCTGCTGGCGATTGCAGCACCCGTTATTGTGGGGGCAATCCTGGGAGCAGAGGCACTGGGCGGAATGCTCATCGGTGCCATCGCCACAGGCTTCCTAATGGCCATTATGATGGCCAATGCCGGCGGGGCATGGGACAACGCCAAGAAGTTCGTTGAGGCCGGAAACCTCGGAGGCAAGGGCTCCGCTAATCACTCAGCGGTCGTCGTAGGAGACACCGTCGGAGACCCATTCAAGGACACATCAGGACCGGCGCTGAACATCCTCATCAAGTTGATGTCCATCGTGGCATTGGTATTTGCGCCGCTCTTCCTAGGCTAGCCAAAACTTCGCACAAAAAAAGGCCCTGGACTTAATAAGTCCAGGGTCATTTTCATTTACCGGTGATTTAGGAGTTCAAACACTCACTATAATCACATGCCTGCATATTCTCAAACAGGCCTTTGAAGAGGTGCGCCACCAACTGCTTATTAGTTAGACCGAAGCTATCGCATGCGTACCTGTCGGTCCCTATCCTCATCCCTCGGCAGATCATACCCGTTTACAAGGGCCGCCCGAAGATAAGAGCGCAGCGCCGTAAGATGATGCGAAAGGATCGTCTTCTTCACATCGTCATTTAGAGTAGTCAGGTACTCCGCCATGGCTTCTTTGGGATCCTTGGAATATACACTAGTCATCGAATAATACCTTCCCGCGGTCAAGCGCATTTAACCTGCGCAACCATCATGTCTAAAGACTCAACAACATCACCAAATGCCGTGCCCGCCTCTGGTTCAACAACTGAAGACCCGCATTGGAAACAAGAAACGTATGAGCCAAACTGGTTTGTTTCCTTGTAAAGGTCTCCGCCACATCTCTGGCATGATTTCAAGCAGACCATCGTTCACACCCCACGAACTAGAGATTCGAATTGGCTTGATATCCCTTACACATTACAATGTATTGGTGGAACGGGAACACAAAGGGGTACGGATAGTGGACGGCTGGGGATATTGTGTGACGCGGAGTGAGGAATTGTGACAGAATCGTTAGTTTTTGCCGGCAAGTCAGGTGGTCCACAAGGCTCCCGTACAAGGACCAGAACACTTTTCTAAAGCTGTGAAGGCCGTTATTGGCTGTGCGGTGGCCTTATTTGCCTCACTAACGGAAGCATCACTACGGGAGAACACACGTTAGATACGTTAGAAAAGCTAGCTGGGACCTAGGGAAATTGAGGACGGGAATATGTCGAAATCATTCAAGAGGCCGAGGTCATAGTGTTAATATAGAGACCAATGCAATCCCGCGGCTGCGGATCATGCACTGGAGAAGTGATCTTTCGAGTCGCATTGCTCTACGAAGTTGCCCAGGTGGCGGAATGGCAGACGCGGCGGACTTAAAATCCGCTTACCGCAAGGTAGTGTGGGTTCGAGTCCCTCCCTGGGCAC
>CAJWRP010000371.1 GCA_913046025.1 uncultured Chloroflexota bacterium | reverse complement strand
GTTCATCACTTTCGTCAATGGGGCGATTTGGGGCATCACCACCGTCACTGGCACCTTGAGCTTGGCGCCCCAGTAGGCTAGAGCTTGGGCGTGGTTGCCGGCACTGGCGCATACAATTTTATCATAATCACTGTTAGTTAAGTCAGTGATGATTTTATTTAGAGCGCCGCGTATTTTAAAGGAGCGAACTTCTTGAAGGTCTTATCAATGTCCAAGGCGGATGCTCCCGGTTGACCTGCCCACAGGAGTGGGCGGCTCTTTAGCCGCCAATCTTACCGCCAATGCCAAACTAAAACTAGTCCGCAGGTTCCGCTTCTCCCAGGCTCTCGTCAAGGAGCTCCAAAAGGTCCACCGCTCTCTTGCCTTCCAGCTTGCCCTCGGTATCGCCTTCCGAGTTCAATGTGCCGATGCCCTCTTCGAACATCTGGAGGCAGTAGGGGCAGGACACAGCCACCGTATCGGCCTCCGTATCCATGTACTGCTCGGTGCGGAGGTGGTTCACACGCCGACCGCCGCTCTCCTCCATCCACATGTGGCCGCCGCCAGCGCCGCAGCAAAATCCCTGCTCACGACACCGGTCGAATTCAACCAACTTCACACCGGGTATGGCGTTGGCGATTTGGCGGGGAGCCTCATAGACCTCGTTGTGACGTCCCAGGTAACAGGAGTCGTGGTAGGCAATCGTTGTGTTCAACTCTATCAGAGGCTTAATGCGACCTTCGGCAATCAGTTCGGCCACGAACTCGCTGTAATGCATCACTTCGAAATTGCCACCCAGGTGAGGATACTCGTTCTTAATCGTATTAAAGCAGTGTGGACAGATGGTCACGATCTTCTTAACGTTGTACTGCTTGAAGGTCTCTATGTTTTGCCCAGCCAGCACCTGGTAGAGATATTCGTTTCCCATGCGCCTGGCCGGGTCGCCTGTGCAGGTCTCCTCGTTGCCCAGTATGGCGAAATCCACACTAGCCCTCTTGAGCACAGACACCATGGACCTGGCAACACTCTGGCTGCGCTGCTCCAGAGCCGCCGTGCAGCCCACCCAGAACAGAACCTCCGTATCCGGGTGGTCTGCCAGAATCTTGACGTCCAGGCCCTCAGTCCAGTCGGTTCGAGTAAAGGTCGTACCTCTCCAGGGGTGGCCTCGCTGTTCCAGGCTGACCAAAGCGTTCATACCCGATTCTGGCATTTCCGCCTTTTCCATGACAAGATATCGGCGCATATCCACTATGCTGTCGATGTGCTCCACGCCCACCGGGCACTCCTGCACACAGGCGCCGCATGTAAGACAGTCCCATAGCGCCTCCTCTGGAATCCATGGGCCAATGAGAGGCCTCTCTTCTTGCAAATCTTCCCCTCGAGCCAGAGCAGGACCGACATCCAGCACGTGCTCTTTCATGTTCTCAACGATATGCATTGGGGACAGGATCTTGCCGCTAATGTTGGCAGGACAGACATCAGAGCAGCGGCCGCATACAGAACAGGCATAGCCGTCCAGTATTTGCCTCTGGGTGAAATCCTGGATTCTGAACGCCCCGAAAACCTCTGCTGTATCGAGGTCCATTGGCGTGGAAAGCGTACCTCTGGCCTCCAGGTTGCGGGTCACGAAGTTTATGGGCGCTCCGATCATGTGCATGTGCTTGGATATGGGGATGTACACAGAGAAGCCCAAAATCACAACAAGATGAGCCCACCAGAAGAGACCCTGTAGTCCAGCAGCAAGACTTACGCCCATGCCTGCGTCTGCAAAAGCGTTCCCCAAAGCGCCACCAATTATGGCTGCCGAGTGAGGCCCGGTGCCACCAGAGGCTACGTAAAAGGCTTCTGTGAAGATGGTGAAGAGCATAAGCATGGCTATGAGGCCCAAAATTATGCCCGCTTCCTTCCCCTGCGTCAGGTCGAAGGACAACCTGCGCGGCGTCAGGACCCAGCGGCGGACGGCCGCCCAAACCAGAACGGCTAGAAACACAACTGCTATTACATCCAGGTAGGAGACGAACATTTTTACGCCGGACGTTGTCAGAACAGTCTCTGAAAACGGACGCCACAGGACATCTATGAAAATGAACAGCGCATAGCTAAGTGAGAATGAGAGGAATCCCCAAAAGATAAAGAAGTGAAAGAGGCCTGCCCTATCTTTTTTGATCGAAACTCGCTGCAGAACTTTGCGCTGGCCAAATATGTAAGGCACGGCGCCTATGATTCTGCGGACGGGCTGGTCAAACCGGTTGGATGGCTTTCCGAGGAGGACAAGTCGGAAGACTCGCTGGTATAGAAAGTAGCTGGCAAATCCAAAGGCCAAAGCAGAGACTAAGTACACGCCTATCCACGTGGGTATGACGCCAAACAGCGAATCTGGTGGGACCATGGGTCACTCCTCTATTGAGGCCAATGTCGAGCCTAGTTTACGGAGAGAAGTGTAGCACAGCGCCTGATTTAGGAACCAGCGAGAAGGTGATGATTACGTGAGAAAATCAGCCCCTGAAGAATCCGAGAACAAGACCTGCCGATACCAGCCAAAGCACGATGGCAACAGCCAATGGCACATCACCAAGAATGAAATCCTCCGGATTCTCTCCTTCACCGGCACTGTGGACAAGATAGAGGTAGCGAAACATGGCGTAGACCACGAAGGGGATCGTCAGCATCATGGCATGGTTTGCAGGCAGGTTCTCCGCCGTAAATGTATATAGGGTGTAAGCCATTACGGATGACGTGGCCACCACGGCGATCAACTGGTCCAGATATGGCACGGTATATGCCTGCAAGGACTGCCTCTGACTGGCCGCGTTTTCGCCCGCCTGGGACAGCTCCCCTCTTCGTTTGGCTAATGCCAGCAGAAGGGCTGACAGGCCAGTGCATATAAAGAGCCAGGGCGAGATTGGCACGCCAATGACAACGGCACCAGCCGCGGCCCGTAGGACGAATCCGCCGCTGATGGTGAACACGTCGATCAGCACTATATGCTTCAGGTACATCGAGTAAGCGACCAAGGACACCACATATGCCAGGGAGATCACGCCATACCCTGGTTGGAGAAGGAAGGCCAGGATGAGGCCGGCGACGATGAGCACAACAGAGGCAATCCATGCGACGGAAACCGGAAGCTGGCCAGATGCTATAGGGCGAAACCTCTTGCGCGGATGGAGATGGTCGCGCTCCCTGTCAAATATGTCGTTAATAAGGTACACAGCGCCTGTGAGGGCCGAGAAGATGACAAACGCGGCAGTCACCTTGCCTAACAAAGGTAGAGCCGATACGACGTTGGAAAGTTCCCACTGTTCATTAA
>CAJWRP010000370.1 GCA_913046025.1 uncultured Chloroflexota bacterium | reverse complement strand
GGCACCCGCCGATCTCGCGAGTATTGGCCGATCACCGGCCAAACCAGCCGAGTCAGATAGGCGATGATGAATGCGGAGCCTGCGACATGGCGATTGGTGGTACCCCAGTATCCGCCGCCGTAGGCCATAACCAGATTCTCCAGGTACTCGTCATCATTGAGAAACAACTCGGTCCCATCAACCCAGCCTTCTTGTTCCATCCGCCTGACCGGCAACTGGAAATATGGGCTTATCAATCCGGCCCTGGCCATGCCGTCGATGAGCGGATGGTCACCTCCAGCCACGGGAATACCTCTCTCAAGCAAAGTAGCCGCCCAAAAATATAGCGCTTTGGAGATCGAAGCGGGGCGGAGTTATTGGGGGGACACCCTTGGAGTGATTTTCCACCATAAATGTTTCTCGTAGGCCAAACAGTGCGCTACCACTTGCTCCATTCGTTTCTCTCTGTTCCCGATCTTTATGATGATGTCGGGACATTAATTACGGAGCGCCGCGACCGACCCGATAACTGGATTTACCCTTCGTCTTTTGGCTTCTCCAATAGATGCGAGCATTGATCCTTTATCTCCTCCATAGTTCGAGGGCTAGGCCAGTTACCCGATGCAGAGTCCTTACTTCGCAAAACTTCGCGACCGAGCCCTTCATACGGAAATCCCCCAACGACTGCCACATGCCAGAGTACTCAACGGCTGCTGTCGCTTGTCTGAAAACCTTTCGGGAAATAGCGTCCTTATGGGCGTATTCGTCAAGTGCCGAGGTTGCCCACCGAACACTCCGGCATCTTTGGTGACTGCCTATAAGGCTATCACGTCAGCCATCGGGCGAGGACAGCCTACCTACTCCGAGAGCACCTGCTGGACTTCCACGGGTGTCTCTAGTATTGTCAGCCAAATACACCCACTCAGCCCGTCAGGTTTTCAACAATGGGAATTCGGACTCCTCGGAGCAATGCCAGTTGTGACGAGGGAATACCTAGTAAAGTGGGGCTTCAACGGGGTCGCCATGTAGGTCATTAGATAGACCCACTCGGGAGGGGGCTGATGCCAGGATCAATCATAAAGAATTCTGTCGTGGCATATCTAGATAATGAAGACAGCCCAGATATATCGAATCCAATACACTCCACTGAATTCGCGAAGGTGTACGGGTTCAGTGGTCCCTTAGTGGGCGGAGTAACCGTCTGGGGATGGGCAACAGACACGATACTGGAAGCATTGGGAGATGATTGGCTGGAAGACGGATGGGCGGAATATTCGTTCCGACATCCAACCTTCCCCGGAGATTCCCTGACCATCAGAGCTGTGTCAGACGCAGAACCGTCCGGATCGTGGAAGGTGGAGATGATAAACCAGTCCGACGAAGTATGCGTTGTCGGTAAGGTAGGCCTGGGAAAGGCGGTATGGTCCCCCGAATTCATTCGACCTCGATCCATGAACCCAACAGACGAATCCCAGCAAAAGGGGTCTTTAACTCTAGAGAATGCAGAGATAGGAAAAGATTGGACAGCTATGAAGCTTGAATTCTTAAAGGAGTCGTCTAGAGAATTCACTACTCAAAAGCAACTGACGGACAATCCCCTGTTCATCGATGATAATGCGATCGCTCATCCCTCATGGACTGCCGGTTGGGCGGAGAAACTCCTGCGGCACAATTTTGATATACCGAGTTCAATGCATACTAAAAGTCGGGTGCAACATCAGCGAAGAATAGCGATTGGGACCTCAGTAACCGGAGGCGCACACCTTATCGATGCCTACGAACGCAAGGCCCACCATTTCGCAAATTTCGATGTCCTGCTACAAGATCAGCACGGTTTTGATCTCGCCCAACTAAGACATTGGACCATTTTCAAGATAGCAACCTTGGAAGAGCGGGCCAGAATCGCCCCTTAAGCTTAAAGGAGGTCCAACCGTGTTCTTAATGCGTTTCACGGAACGAGCTTACGTCAACTATACGGCCGATGATGTGAGGAAAAGCCCCAACAGTGCGGTCAGATTGACCTTCTCGAACTCCCATTTCGATCCCGAAGTCGGGTCTGATCTGTATAACCTGCACTTCGACGAATACGAATATTCAGAGGAGATGGGATTTGATGGATTGATGCTCAATGAGCACCACAATACCCCCACCTGCCTGGGGGCGGCAATGAATCTTGAGGCTGCCGTCCTGGCTCGAATCACCAAGCGCCCCAAGATCGTGCTTCTGGGCAATCCATTGCCCATTTTCGACAATCCGATACGGTTGGCCGAAGAACTGGCTGAGATCGATATGATGTCCCGAGGTCGTTTGGTGTCCGGGTTTGTTCGCGGCACTGGAGTGGAAAGCCTGGCTACCAACACCAACCCATTGTACAATCGGGAGCGCTTCGAGGAAGCCCACGACTTAGTAATTAAGACTTGGACCACTCCCGGTCCCTTTCGCTGGGAGGGCAAGCATTATCAATTCAGAGTAGTCAACCCGTTTCAAGTTCCTCTGCAAAAACCCCACCCACCTGTCTGGATCCCCGGCACTGGCAGCCCGGAAACGCTGGTATGGTGTGCAGAGCACCACTATCCTTATCTCTTCCTTGAGACAGACCACCAGGGCACACGAGACATGATGGAAATCTACGCGGAGACCGCTCGTAACTTCGGCTACGAACCTGGGCCGGAGCATTTTGGCTACCTAGTAAGGATCCATGTGCAAGACACCGACGAAAAAGCGAGAGAGGTAGGCAGAGGATATCTGGAGGGGAACGTAGGGGTCGGTCGTATCCCTTTGCCTAGAGATTATGCGTCCCCGGTAGGCTACGGAAGCGCCAGCCGGGACCCCAGATTCCTCCGGCTGAGGGAGCAGATCCGGAGCGACCCTTTCCGGGTGGGCGGGTTGGACGGCGCGGCATATGATCAGATATTAGAATCAAAACGTTGGGTCATCGGAAGCCCTGATACTGTTATCCGGCAACTCCGAGAAATCCTGTCGGAAATGCGTCCGGGCATCCTGGCCATCTGGACGAACGATGGCACGATTAGCCACGAGGACTCCATGCGGTGTCTGGAGCTCATGGGGCAAGAAGTTCTGCCCGCTCTCAGGGAAATCGGTGAGGAACTGGAGCTTACGGATCCGTTCCAAAAAGCACCCTAGATGTAATTTGCATCAAGAAATATCCAAGGTCTCGGTCGATGACTAGGTCGTACGATACGGAGGGGCTGGTGGAGGCCTGTGGAGCGGCGACGCTGGAGGAACGCCACCAACTGCTGACCATGATGCTGGACGCCGTATATGTGGACATGACCCAGGGCCTGGTACTGGGAC
>CAJWRP010000369.1 GCA_913046025.1 uncultured Chloroflexota bacterium | reverse complement strand
TCTGGATTACGTCCCCAGCGACGATGTATTCCTTCACACAATTAACCATATGCTCGTGCTGTTCTTGGGTTACGTTGGAGCTCATGACAGACCGCTGGGTTACGACGCCATCCTCGGTGTTGGGCAGCGTTAGCGGACCCTGTAGCCGTTCGACGATTTCCTCTATACGTCCCACCGCTTCGGCGTAGGATGCCTCGATGTCGCCGTCCAGCTCTACGTGGCTGATCACCTGTATCCGCTGGCGTAGGTGGTCGAAAACCAAGAAGGTGTTGATGAACATGAAGATGGACTCTGGTACGTCCGTGGCAACTTTTTCCGGCGACGGCAGTTTCTCAAAGTAGCGGACTGTCTCATATGAGAGGTAGCCTACGGCCCCGCCATTGAAGCGCTGAATCTCTGGAATGTTCACTATTTTGATTCGAGACAACTCTTTCTCTATGGGGATAAGTGGATCGATTTCTCCGTATTCCTGGCCCGGGCCCGTCCTGATGATTTTCCTGGGTTCAGTGCCTATGAAGCTAAACCTACCGAAGTGTTCGCCACCCTCCACGCTCTCCAGAAGGAACGAATAGGGAGGACGCGAAACCTTGAGGTACGCTGATACCGGAGTATCAAGGTCCGCGCTGATCTCGCGGTAAATGGGAACCAGATTGCCCTGGTCCGCCAATTCCCGCACCTGCTCTAGTGTTGGTTGGTACATTAAAATTTCCTTTTCGTCTGACGTAGTCGCCGAACTTACTCGAGGCTAACGGCCAGGGAGAGTAAGCCCCACTCGTCTCTTCATCTCGTCCATCATCGGCGAGGACACAGCTGCTGCATGCTCCGCTCCTCTGGCAAGCAATCTGTCCAGTTCGCCAACGTCATTCATTATTTCGTTATATCGCTTTTGTATGGGCATTAGCTCTTCAGTGACAACCTCGGCCACGCGGACTTTAAGGTCGCCGTAGCCGCGAGCATCCGAAAAGTCGCTTTCGACTTCGGAGGTGCTGCGCCCTGTGATGACCTTGTATATGCCCAGGAGGTTATTTACGCCCGCCCGCTCAGGGTCATCTGAAAAGGTTATGTCTTTTCCGGAGTCCGTTACGGCCCTTTTAAAAGAGCTCTCGATCTCCTTGGGCTCGTCCAACATTCGAATCGCATGGCCCCTGATGTGGGAGAAGCTCTTGGACATCTTCACGGCAGGGTCGTTGAGGCCCATGACCCTTGCGCCAACATCTGCGATTACCGCCTCTGGAACCACAAATATCTCGCCGTAGACACGGTTGAATCGCTCGGCGATGTCCCTGGCCAGCTCCACATGCTGACGCTGGTCCTCGCCGACAGGCACTTCGTGGGTGCCGTACAACAGGATATCGCCAGCCATCAAGACAGGGTAGTCCAGCAGCCCAGCGGAGACTCGTTCTTGGTTCGCAGACTTGTCCTTGAATTGGGTCATGCGCTCCAGCCAGCCCATTGGCGTTACACAGTTCAAAAGCCAGCACGCCTCCGCATGAGCGGCAACGTGGCTCTGAATAAAGACCGTGCTCTTGTCTGGATCCAGGCCCGCAGCAAAGAGAATCGCCGCCAGCGACCGAGTCTGGTGCCGAAGCTGTTCAGGGTCCTGCTGGACAGTGATGGCGTGCAGGTCCACCAGGCAGAAGAAGTTAGTCTTATCCTCCTGGCGCTCTACCCAGCCCTTGATAGCGCCAAGGTAATTGCCCAACTGCACCTCGCCCGAAGGCTGTATACCGCTAAAGACCCTGCGCTTGCCGGGTACCTCTGCATCTCTGGTCATTTCACTGGTCTGCATGAATTATGTTTCCCCTTGAAGCCACAAATGGTTTTTTCAATACTGAAATTTGCTCGTCTTCTAACTTAATGAACTGTTTCCGGGCCAGGTGCACGCGCCGAATAGCATCATAGTGCCAGACCTCAATGTCACGTAATTTTAGACAATAAAAAAAACCCGCCCTAGGTAAGGGACGGGTTATGACCGTGGTACCACCCTAATTCACCATCCGCACCGCTTGCAGTGCGTATGGCCTCATTGCGGGCACAGTGTTGATCCATCAACTCGATGCCCAGGGCTTCAATAACGGTGCCCCTCCGTCCACGCCTACGGTCCGAGGTTATCAGACTTTCGGGTGGCAGCTCCCAGGTCCATTCAATCTCTGCGTTAGCACCGGCTCTCACCTAGCCCGGCTCTCTGAGCTTCGCTGGAGACCTACTACTCCTGTTCACAGCCTTTTCAATTGTTAACTTAAATAACTATAGGCTCGACTCAGGGAGCCTGTCAAGACCAATGTGCGCATCGCTCTTACTGGTCCGAAGCCAGCAATCCATTCTGTGCCCAGTTGTCCTTGGGAATGTCCTCAAAGACTATGATGGTAGGCTCTGGGGTCGTGTTCGTGATGTTTACCATCGCGTCGGTAATTACCTTGGCCAGTTCTGCCTTCTGGGCATGAGTTCTTCCCGGCCACATCTCTATTCGTATAATTGGCAAAATAGCCTCAGATCAAATATCACTAACTTATTCTAACAGGCCTGCAATCGACGCCGGGTCAGAATCGACTTCTTGTTTTTTTCTGTGACGTCTCCTGAGCAGGAATATCCCAACTACCAATCCTATGAATGCCAGTCGAGCCATTTTAGGTCCTTCGCCAATTGGGACAAACCGAGTCTCTCCTGGCGTTATCTCAATAAACCCTATCGGCCGCACTTCGACTCCTCCGCCACCACCGCCACCTTTGCCAGCAACAGGATGATCAGATTCGCCACTTTCTCCAAAGTCCGATTCGCCAAACCCAGCGCCGAATCCGAAGCGCACCTTGGCTACGGGAATTATTGTCTTGCCTTCAGCCACTATGGGATCGCCATAGATGGTCTTAACGGTGGCTGCTGTAGTAAGACGCTCTGATATGGTCTTGAATATGCTTTGCAAAGTCACCACGACACCTCCTGTCGCTGATTAGAGACTACGCGAATACTTTTGCAACTCTATCCAGAATCTCGTGACTCACCTCGTACTTCGTCAGCAGAGGCAGCTCAGTAGCCTGGCCGTCCCTATCTATCAAAGTAACCCTGTTGGTATCCGTGCCAAAACCGCTGTCTGATGCTGTGATGTCATTGGCGGCAATAAGGTGAAGCCCCTTGTTCACCAGCTTGGACTGGGCGTTGGCCAGGAGGTCTTCGCTCTCAGCGGCAAACCCGACCTTAATCAGACCCTCCCCAGGGATCTCCGCAAGGATGTCTGGATTCTTGACGAGGTCGATGCTCCAGGTGTCGGATGCGCCCTTCTTGAGCTTATGACTGGAGGTCTCCACC
>CAJWRP010000368.1 GCA_913046025.1 uncultured Chloroflexota bacterium | reverse complement strand
TTCCAGGAGTCTGGTTACCTTCCCAAGGCCATGCTTAATTTCCTTACCCTTTTGGGCTGGTCGCTGGACGGGCAGACTGAGCTATTCACGCAGGAAGAGCTGGCACGGCACTTCAGCATTGATAGAGTGTCGCGTTCGGGGTCCGTGTTCGACAGCGAAAAGCTGACCTGGATGGATGGTCACTACATTCGTGAGATGTCACACGAGGATCTGGGAGACGCGTTGTTGGCTTACTGGAACGAGTATCCATCTGACGAAGTTCCGACGGATAAAATTGATAGGCCCTTCGCCGTTCAGGTGGCTGCGCTGGTTCAAGAGAGGCTGAAGACGCTGGGAGATGCGACGCCACTGATATCCT
Source organism: uncultured Chloroflexota bacterium (assembly GCA_913046025.1). The sequence goes on along the minus strand of CAJWRP010000368.1, from coordinate 2,947 downwards.
TCTTTTTTCAGGATGAGCTTTCTTATGAGAGCGAAGAGCTTGTGCAAAAGGGCATGGACGCAGGCAGTACTAAGATCGGGCTGCAGGCGGTACATGTTGGCTTGACAAACCTGGAACCCTTCGACGCTCAATCTATGGAAGACCTGTTGAGGCCTATGAGCAAGGACCTGAATGTTAAGGTGGGACAGCTGTTCGGTTCACTGCGAATCGCAACAACTGGACTTCGAGTCGCGCCTCCTCTTTTTGAAACGATGGAAATTCTTGGCAAGGACCGCACGCTCAAGGCCCTACAGAAAGCAATTGAGTGTCTTTAAGAAATCTCTAATATTGCTGAAGTTTGCCTAAGCTAGGACTAGAATCACAAACCTAATTAGAAAATTGGTGTAGCACATGCCGCTTAAAGAACAGTTAACCGACGATTTAAAGGACGCCATGCGACAAAGGGACGCCCTTCGACGCTCCACAATTCGATTCCTGCTTTCCGCTATACATAACGACGAGATTGCGAGGCAGACGGACCTAGATGAAGCTGGTGTCATACAAGTGCTGACGAAGCAGGCGCAGCAGCGGCGGGACAGTATTGAGTCCTTTAAGGGTGCAGATCGCCAGGACCTTGTCGATAAAGAACAGAGCGAATTAGACATCATTGCGGCATATCTTCCGGAGCAGATGCCCGAGGATGAGGTCAAGGCGCTCGTTCAACAGGCGTTGGCTGATTCCGGTGCGACCGGCCCACAGGACATGGGCAAGGTTATGAAAGAACTCATGCCGAAAACTCGTGGCAAGGCCGACGGTAAGATGGTCAGCTCACTTGTTAATGAGGCTTTACGGGGAATGGCCTAATGAAATTCGGTGTCGTCGTTTTCCCCGGCACCTGGAGTGATGTCGACTGCTTTGATGTGATCAAGGACGTAGTTAACGCGCCCGTCGAGTACGTTTGGCATAAAGACACCGACTTGTCCTCGTACGACTGCATTGTTCTTCCCGGTGGCTTTTCCTATGGCGACTATCTCAGGTGCGGCGCCATTGCTCGCTTCTCACCGGTAATGGGATCGATCGTTAAGGCCGCCAATGATGGCAAACTGATAATAGGCATCTGCAACGGATTTCAGATTCTTTGCGAGTCTGGGCTTCTGCCAGGAGTTCTCAGGGCCAATGACCACCTGCAGTTCAGGTGCCAGTGGACAGACCTTAGAGTCGAAAATGCAACTACTCCATTCACATTCATGATGGAGAAAGGGCGAGTGATTGGTGTTCCCATTTCCCATGGAGAGGGGAATTACTATGCAGACCCTGAGACGATTGCCACGCTGGAGAGAGATAACCGGGTGGCGTTTCGGTACTGTGGACCAGATGGCGAAATCACTTCTGAGTTTAATCCCAACGGCTCCTTAAACAATATAGCTGGCATAACCAATTCCCGCGGCAACGTGTTGGGCATGATGCCCCATCCCGAAAGGTGCTGCGACGAACTGCTAGGCGGTGTGGACGGCGCGGCGATATTCCGGGCTATGGCCAAATGGGCATCAAACGCCACTCCAAGTCAGGCCCAGGAGACATCAGTTTAGATGCTAGGTGTTTTGTTCAGCCTGGCAGCTGCGGCTGGATTCGGTGGTAGTGCCGTACTCGCTCGTATAGGTCTTCAGTATGTCAGACCCGTTACTGGCACCCTGATTTCTCTCATTGTCGGAATAGTGATCACCACTATTTTGGCCTTTGTTTTCAACTACGATGACATTCGAGGCCTAGCGGCCATCGCCTTCGCTTGGTTCTTGTTAGTGGGAATATTGAATTATCCCTTGGGCCGGCTGCTTAATTACACCAGCGTGAGCAAACTGGGAGTGTCTAAGTCAGCGCCGGTCGTGGGCGCGTCTCCGTTGTTTGCCGCCGTGGTGGCAGTCACATTTGGCGGCGAGACCATGAATCTACCTCTCTTTGTCGGCACAATAGCGATTATCAGTGGTATCGGTCTTATCATGGGGCAGAAGTGACGATAGCAGAGACTGAAACTAGGCAAAAAATACTAGGCTATGCCGCTGCATTAGGGGCGGCCGCCTGCTACGGCACCTTGGCCGTACTGGGTAAGAAGGTTGTCAGTGACATTGCTCCTCCGCTGGTAGCAACGTCATTTTCAATGGTCATTGGCACGATCATCCTAGCCGCCATTTTTCAGCAGCAAATTCGGCAGGATTTAATAATACGACCAGCTCTGAAAGGCTGGATATTTGTTAGCCTGGCAGGAGGGTCTGCCACCTGGGGCGTGACCTTCTGGTACCTGGCACTGAACCAAGCCCCTGCAGTGCTGGTTGCGCCAATAGCCAGTATCCATCCCGTGTTTTCGGTGCTGATAACACTGATCTTCCTGAGAAAAACGGAGCACGTCTCCATGAAAACTGTTCTTGGGGCTGTGTTAGTCACATTCGGAGTAGTAATAATTACGCTTAGCAGTAAATGGCCCGGATACAATCTGTTTGGTATAGATATATGAGTGTCAGTAAAGAAACCCTAGATGAACTGGCCATATCTGACAGCGAATACGAGGCTGTCGTTGAGCGGTTAGGCCGCGAGCCTAACGATCTTGAGATAGGTCTGTTTGGTTCGCTGTGGAGTGAACATTGCGGTTACAAGCATTCCAAGCCGCTATTGCGTCTGTTACCCAGCGACAGCCCGCGCATGCTGGTGGAGGCGGGTGCAGAGAATGCCGGCGTGGTGGACATCGGCGACGACTTGGCAATCGTGATGAAGATTGAATCTCACAATCATCCCTCAGCCATCGAGCCATACGAAGGCGCGGCCACAGGGGTTGGTGGCATTGTACGCGACATATTTGCCATGGGAGCCAGACCTATAGCGCTGCTAAACTCCCTTCGATTTGGCCCGCTCACCGATGCCCGCAACCGCTACCTTTTCGGAGGAGTGGTCGCCGGGATATCGGGATACGGCAACT
>CAJWRP010000367.1 GCA_913046025.1 uncultured Chloroflexota bacterium | reverse complement strand
CGTGCACGATTAGAGGCGGCGTAGGCCTGCCTGCTCTCTCTGCGCCAACCTTCAGGGCTGGCAGCGCCACTTCCCGAACGTAGGACAGGGGGCAGACCCAGCTGATGGCTCCGTCCGCCAACTCGCCACAGGCCTCAAAGGACGCCGTGCGCAAGGCCGATGCCATAACCGGGACGTTGGTAGGAGCAGACATGGCGAAGTGTGCCGAGTAGTGCCTGCCGTCGAAATCGATCTTGCCCTCATGGGACAGCCCTGTGAGTATCTGAATGTACTCCTTCAGGTGGCCTAGAGGCTCCGTAAAGTCCACACCAAAGGTCTGCGTCATGCTGCCTTTATGGCTTGGACCTATGCCTAATCTGATGCGGCCCGGCGCGATTCCTGCGATGGTCTGGGCCTGACGCGCGGCGACGATTGGATGCCTGGTCCAAGAGCGCATTATGGAGGTGCCCAGCAATATGGAGTCCGTTTGCGCCGCTGCGGCCGCAAAGACGGTAAGCGCGTCGCCCACGTCTCCACCGGAGGTCATCCAAGCCGCCTTAACGCCTATCTCCTCGGCTCTACGAATCGAGGCGAGTACCGACTGCGGATCAGGCGCTGGAATAGCTACGCCAATAATTTTATCTGCCAAAACAATGCTCCTCTATCGGTCGGTCTTGAAAACTACGCCTTTGAATGCACGGGCAGTATATCACGACGCTTTGAACCTAATTTAATACAATCAGGTGCGGCGTTAGGCCAAGCAAACTTGGCATAAACGAGGTCAGATGTTAAGATTTGCCATAACCACCTCAAGGGGATGAATATGGATGGCCTGATAGTACACGAGACCCCTGAGAAGAACTTCCCAACCATGATTGTAGCCTTTGCTGGCTGGCCTGACGCTGCTGAAGCGGCGACGCGCGCCGTTCGCTACCTAGTACGCAAACTGCCAGCAAAGAAGTTCGCGGAGATCGATCCCGAGGAGTTCTACGATTTCACCGTGGTTCGGCCGCAGACGCGAACCAACCGGCAAGGCGATCGCGTCATCCGTTGGCCCCGCAACGACCTCTATTACTACGCGCCGGAAGAAGAGGGACGCCGGTTCATCCTGTTCGTTGGCACGGAGCCCAATCTCAGGTGGCGGGCATATTCGGATATATTAACGGGCATCGCCGAACAGTACGGCGTGAAGCTGATCGTCTCCTTAGGTGCGTTATTGGACGCCGTTCCTCATACTCGCGAGCCACGCATTACCGGTCGCGCTAGCTCACAGGAGCTTACGCAGAAGGCAGAATGGCTTGGCATTAGAAACTCCGGGTACCAGGGTCCCACTGGCATACACACCGCCTTCATGGACGCATGTTCAAAACTCGACATTCCATACGCCAGCATATGGGGGCACTGTCCGCACTACGTGAATACGACACCCGACCCCCGTGTCAGCCGCGCCCTTCTGACCAGGTTACGTAGCCTCGTCGATGTCGAAGTGGACTTGGAAGAGTTGCGATTGGCAGGCGATGCCTACCTGGAAGAGGTGAACAAGGTCATTGACAAGCAGCCGGATGTGTCATCTTACGTGACGCGACTAGAGCAAAGACACGACGCGGCGCACTCCAGTCCGCCTTCAGAAGAAATTCCAGACCCCGATGCGATGGTCGAAGAGTTAGAGGAATTCCTCAGGAGCCAACGACAGAGCCCTGAAGAGGAATGACCGGTTACTGAAATTCCCGGCATTCTCAAAGCATTTGCAGCGTACGTTTCCAGGAGATAACTATGTCCGAGTCCCCTCGTGACCAAACGGTCACGCTAAACGGCCTGAGCTTTCACTATCGTGATTGGGGTGGAACGGGACAACCTATCGTCCTGCTTCATGGCTTGGCCTCTACTGCGCATATTTGGGACATGGTTGCGCCAATACTCGTCAACAACAATCGTGTTGTAGCCCTAGACCAACGTGGCCACGGCGAAAGTGACACGCCGAACCACAGCTATGATTTCCCAACGGTTGTTAGAGACCTCGACGCATTCATTAAGTTCCTGGACTACCAAAGGCCCCTGGTCTTTGGCCACTCGTGGGGCGGCGACGTCGCCCTTGAATATGCAGTGGCCCATCAAGGCGAGGTGAAGGGTCTGGGATTTGTAGACGGCGGAACGATCAATATCGCAGGCCGATCAGGCTATACGCTGGACCAAGCCAAGGTCGACATGGCGCCTCCAGTATGGGACGGTATGACTTTCAAGAAACTGGAGGAACGGGCCAAAACCTGGCGACCTCCCTCCATGTTGTCTCCTCAACACATAGAGATCTTGCGCTCGAACTTCAGGCAGCAGGATGACGATACCATCACATCCAAGCTGAGTAGGGCCAACCATCTTCGCATAATCGAGGCGCTGTGGGATCACAGTCCCCCTGAGCTGTACAAACAGCTAGCCTGTCCAGTGCTGCTAATGCCGGCGCGCCAAAAGGATAACGATTCCGTAGCCGATAGGCTCACACGCAAAGAAGCATCCATTGCAGAAGCTTCGAAACTAATCCCCAACAGCAAGACCGTTTGGATGGAAGACAGCGTTCACGACGTGCCCATTCAGAGACCTGAGCTAGTGGCTAGTATAATTACTGAGCACATCGAGAACGGCTTCTTCGACTAGATCAACTTTCGAGTCTCGCCAACGCCGACCAGCGCGTGGCCATTAGTCACTACCGAATCCAACAGGTTCTGCGCGCCATAATTACTGGCAGGGGCCACTTTCTCCTCTGCTCGGCCTACCGCAGTAGGCTCTTCGATACTAACTGGCGACTCTATGCCGGTGGCCACAAGGGTAATTCTAACGCGTTTCTTCATCTTCTTCTTGTCTTGCACTACTCCAAAAATGATGTTCGCATCAGGCTTGGCGGTCCTGCGGATAACATCAGCGACTTCGTGTACCTGAGCCAGGGTCAGGTCATTGCCGCCTGTTACGTTGAAGAGAACACCAGACGCGCCCTGTATAGGAGCATTGAATAGCGGATTGGAAATAGCCATCTCAGCTGCCTCTGCAGAGGCCCATTTGCCTTTGCCTTCACCGACCGCCATGAATGCAGGACCACCATTGACCATTATTGCTTTAATGTCGGCAAAATCGACATTAATCATTCCCGGTACGGTAAGAATGTCCGTTATACCTTGCACGCCTTGGCGCAATACTTCGTCCGCTGCCATGAGCGCAGTTTCGAGAGACGAGTTGTCAGCCAGCGAAGGCAATAGTCGATCGTTGTCGATGGTGATCAGCGTATCGACCTTCTGCTGCAAGTTATAAAGGCCCTGTTCTGCTATGGCCCTTCGCCTTGGACC
>CAJWRP010000366.1 GCA_913046025.1 uncultured Chloroflexota bacterium | reverse complement strand
CTCTGCAGCCTCAGCAATGGTGTTAACGGGAGCAGCCGTAATGTCAAACATTGTGAAGTGGTCTATGGCTTCCTTCATGGTCAAGTTCGATAGCAGATTTTCCATCTCACCATTGACAATATTCTTGTGCTTGGTCCGCTCTGGCCGTGAGGAGAATCGAGGGTCCTCCAGCCATTCCGGCTTATTCAAGGCATTGCACACACGGTGCCACTGGTGCTGGTCTCCGGCGGTAACCAGGACCCATCCACCCTTGCAAGGATATATGCCTCCCGGAGCGCCTTCAGGGCCTTCGCCTCGGGAAGGAGACTTGCCGGTGCCGTGGTATGCCGAGATCGGAATCTCCGTGTAACTGTAGCCCGTGTCAGCCAAGCAGACATCCATGCTCTGGCCTTGCCCAGATTCCACTCGCTCGTAAAGGGCAGCCATGGTGCCCAGAGCAGCGTGCAGTGCAGTAGTCCGGTCGATAATGGGCACGCCAGCGCGGATAGGCGGCATTCCCTCATCGCCCGTAATCGTAGCGATGCCAGACATGGTTTGGCCGATTGGGTCGTAGCCGATCTTCTCTTTATAGGGTCCGAACTGACCGTAGGCGGATACGTTTACCATAATTATCCGCGGGTTGAGTTCCTTGAGAATATCGTACCCAAATCCCATGATTTCAATAGTTCCCGGTCGGAAGTTTTGCAAGAGCACATCGGATATCTTAACTAGTTCTCGCAAAGCCTCTTTGCCTTCTTCCTGGCGAAGATCAATGCTCAGGCTCTTCTTGCCACTGTTATACTGCACCCAGTAGGCGCTCTGCTTTCCAACGAAGGGTGCATGATAGCGCGTCTCTTCGCCACCGAGGCGCTCTAGCTTGATAACCTCGGCTCCCATGCGAGCCATTACCTGGGCACATCTTGGACCAGCCTGATGCCGACCAAGATCGAGAACTCTTACGCCGTCTAATGGGCCTTTCCCTTCAACCATATTTTCACCTCAAAGTAAGTCTCTGTTATACCAATTGTTTCTTTCAAAGGGCGTGATTAAGCCAGTGCACCACCGAGGAGCCGACATTGGCTATTAACGGCCCTTTCGCGAGAGGAAATCAGGGAAGGCATCTTCCACGCCAAAGCCTACAACCTTGTCTGTCGTGAACGTCCTCTCATTTTCGTACATCTGTCTCATATCGGCGCCCTTATGCTGTAGAAGAAGCTCCTTGATGCCCATGACGGACTCCCGTCGGTTGTTGGCAATTGGTGTCGCTATCTCTAGGGTTTTCTCGCGGAGTTGCCCACAGGGAACCAGGTGGTTGAGCAACCCGATTCGGTAAGCCTCTTCCGCCTCCACGACTCGACCGGAAAACAGCAACTCTTTCGCCATAGGCCAACCAACTTGATTAGTCAAAGTCCAGGTGGAATTGATTCGTCCGTAGGCTGCTGCCAGAAATCGAAAACTTGAGTGCTCGCAACCGATGCGAAAGTCCAGCGACGAAGCCAAAACTCCACCGCCTCCATATGCCAGGCCGTTCATCATTCCGATGACAGGCTTAGGTGAAGCGGAGATCTCATAGCCCTGCTGAGAACGCACAGCGCTGTTGCGCTCTCTATCCTCTTCTGTCAGCTCCTTGGCGTGCACGCGCTGTTCGTGGATATCCCCTCCGGCGGAGAAAGCACGCTCCCCTACTCCCGTTATCACGATGCATCCTATGCTGTCATCAGCGTTCATGGTCTTCACACCGTCATGCAACTCGGAACTTAGCTTGTGGTTCAATGCGTTGAGGACTTCCGGCCGGTTTAGCGTCAGTATTCCAACACCGCCAACATTCTCAACCAGGATATGTTCATAGGCCATAAATTCACCGCCTCCATTTACGTCAACTTATTATCCCCCTTTAAGATGTAACACCGAGAACAGAGGGATGTTGAGTATTCTATTCTCAAGACAAAGGCGGGTCAACGAAGAACCCATTGGGTGTCCAGAAATAGAACGGCAGGCAACACGCATTCAAAGTGAGGTATCATTAATACTCTTTGTCTTTTCCGTCTTCGCAGGTGAAAGGCTGCCTATCAAATGGTGTGTTCACTGAATTTTATGGTCAACGAATGAGTGTCCAATACGCTGCGGCGCATAGGTTAGGTGTTACCTTTGTGTTCAGTAAGAAACGGGGGATATATGATTCAAATGAATAGGACTGTAAATGCTAGAACTCTCTCGTCTTGCCAGGATTCGCACGGAAATCCTGGCCGGACTCACCGTATCACTGGCGCTAGTTCCCGAAGCAGTGGCCTTCGCCTTCGTAGCAGGTGTCGAACCACTGGTAGGTTTGTACGCCGCCTTCATGATTGGGTTTATCACCTCTCTTACAGGAGGAAGGCCCGGCATGATATCCGGAGCCACCGGATCGCTGGCCGTAGTTATGGTAGCTCTCGTCAGGGACAACGGCGTAGACTTTCTGTTCATCACGGTAATCCTAATGGGTATCATCCAGATGATCATCGGGTTGCTAAAATTAGGCAACCTGATTCGTATGGTGTCCTACCCAGTGATGTTTGGCTTTGTGAACGGGCTTGCCATCGTCATCTTCTTGGCGCAACTGGAGAGTTTTAAGGTAGAAGACGCAGATGGCTTCGAGACGTGGCTGCCCATGGGCGAGATGGGTATCATGCTCGCTCTGGTGGCGGTGACAATGGCCATAATTTACCTGCTGCCAAGAGTGACAAAAATCTTCCCGGCAGCTTTGGCCGGAATACTAGTCGTTTCGGCGTTAGTGATATTCGCCGGCATTCCCACCATCACGGTGGGCGACATCTCCAGCATATCTGGAGGTCTCCCGCTATTCCGAATACCGGAAGTGCCATTTAACATGGATACCGTTGGAATTATCCTGCCCTTTGCTCTCATTCTGGCAGGCATCGGCTTGATCGAATCTCTGCTCACCCTAAACTTGATCGATGGCATGACCGAGACGAAAGGGCAAAAGAACCGCGAGTGCGTAGCGCAGGGCGCAGCGAACGTGATAACCGGATTCTTTGGCGGCATGGGCGGTTGCGCTATGATCGGCCAGAGCATAATCAACATCAAGTCCGGCGCAAGATGGCGGTTATCCGGCATAGTGGCCGCTGTTTTCTTACTGCTCTTTATCCTTTTTGGATCATCTCTGATCGAGCGCATACCTATCGCAGCCCTTGTAGGCGTTATGCTCGTGGTTGTAATCGGCACCATGTCGTGGACTAGCATGCGTATCATTGGCAAGGTGCCTAGGGCAGATGCGCTGGTAATGATATTTGTTGCAGCGGTCACAGTAGCCACAGACCTAGCCATCGCAGTAATCGCCGGAGT
>CAJWRP010000365.1 GCA_913046025.1 uncultured Chloroflexota bacterium | reverse complement strand
TCTGGTCAGGGGAGTTGCCGCCAGAGGAGCAGTCTATGAGGTCCACTCCCTCGTCCCGCATCCACCTTGCTAGCTCGACACACTCGTCAATGTCCCAACCGCCTTCCATGTATTCTGTCGCGGAGACACGAACGAAAAGAGGCATGTTTTCCGGAATCTGCTTGCGAATGGCCTTCACTGTCTGCATGGCAAAGCGGGCCCGGTTTTCAAGCGATCCGCCGTACTGATCCTGACGCTTGTTCGACAGCGGAGATAGAAACTCGCAACCCAGATACCCGTGGGCCATGTGAAGCTCGATCACCTTCATACCCACATCTACTGAGCGCTGGGCGGCGCTTGCAAAGTCTGCTACCACGCCGTCGATATCTTCGACACTTAGTTGCTTGGGCGTTCCCCATGCGTCCTCATAAGGAAGCGGGCTTGGGCCGACTATCTCCCAGCCACCTTGATCCGGGGCAAGGTAATCGCCTCCCACCCAGGGCTGCTTGTGGGATGCCTTGCGTCCAGCATGGGCAAGCTGTATCGCCGGGGTGCTGCCCCGACTGACTATGGTGTCAACAACCTCTTTAAGCTGCTCCATTTGGCCGTCAGACCAGAGGCCGAGATCCCAGGGCGTGATGCGGCCTTCCGGTTGCACCGACGTGGCCTCCACCATTACCAGTCCAGCGCCACCAACGGCCCTGGTTCCGTAGTGCACCAGGTGCCATTGACAGCACTTGCCGTCCATGCCCTCAGACGAATACTGGCACATAGGGGAAACCATTAGTCTGTTAGGGATCGTTTCGCCTCTGATTTCGATCGGTGTAAAGAGTTTGCTCATTTTTCTCCGCTGTTTCACTGCCTCGAATTAGTCTCAAGTTGTTTTCGTCAATATAAAGGGGCCGGGCTGCGCCCCGTTGACGTTCCCTCAAACCCGGCCAATACTAGCACACCCGTTGCAATTTATTACACTCAAAGTTCACGAATTATACTAGGCAGAAAATCCATGGCAACAGCGCAGATATTAGAGGCACCCAATCATTAATCGAATATGTCGAGCCTGCAAATTACGTTGTCGCCGATTTCCAAGACACAAGGTACCCAAGCCGTTAGACATCTTCGCGGCGGCAGGGTAAAATTGTTGGAAGACTTTGAGTTAAGCAGGGCGTGGAGGACACAAGTGCTACGGCTTTTCAACACCCTTACCAAAACTTCAGATGAGGTGTGTCCGATCGACCCTGGGGTTGTGAAGATGTACACCTGCGGACCAACGGTTTACCGCGATGCCCACATCGGAAACCTGCGTTCCTACCTTATGGCGGACTGGATTCGTCGGGCGCTGCTGGCCCAAGACCTGAAAGTGGTGCATATAAAGAACATCACTGACGTGGGCCACATGAGACAAGAGGTACTGGAACTAGGCGAGGACAAGGTAATTGCAGCTGCTCTGGCGGAAGGCAAAACGGCCGAGGAGATAGCCCAGTTCTACACCGACCGATTCCTCAGCGACGAGAAAAAGGTAAATATATTGCCGGCAGATGTTTTTCCCAAGGCCACCGATCACATCGTGGAGATGGTGGATATCGTTGCCGAGCTGGTCAAGAATGGCTTGGCATATGAGGAACAAGGCAATGTCTACTTCGCTGTAAACAAGTTCGCCGACTACGGAAAGTTATCCGGAAACAAAATGGAGGCCGCGCTTCTTGAGGCGGTCCGCGTTGAGGTTGATCCTCTGAAGAGAGATACTAGAGACTTCACTCTCTGGAAGGCGGCTGAGCCTGGCCGGATATTGAAGTGGGAAAGCCCTTGGGGCGACGGCTTCCCTGGCTGGCACATCGAATGCTCCGCCATGTCCATAAAATACTTGGGTAAAAAATTCGATATTCACACGGGCGGTGTGGACAACATCTTCCCGCATCACGAAGGTGAAATTGCTCAGAGCGAAGGATTCACGGGGGAGCCCGTCGTAAACATATGGACTCATGGTCAGCACCTGCTTGCAGACGGCGTAAAGATGTCCAAGTCCATGGGCAACTCCTTCATTCTTTCCGACATCGAAGGGCAGGGGATAGACCCGCTGGCCTTTAGGTACCTCTGCTTAACTGCCAAGTACAACACCCGCCTCAATTTCACGTTCACATCACTGAAGGCCGCGCAACGAGGACTGCTCAGGCTGCGCAACATGGCCTGGGAATGGTCAATGTTACCCTCAATTAACGGTCAGCACGATACCAACGTGGAAGAGTGGTACGGCAAATTCCTTGATAAGGTGAACGACAATCTGGACCTGCCTGGAGCGCTGGCTCTGCTGTGGGAAATGGTGCGCTCAGGAATGCCTGGGCAGGCCAAGCTGACAGCTATGAAACGCTTCGATGCAATTCTAGGTATGGACCTGGATGGTGCTGAAAAGGCCTATCAGGTCCCACAAGAGGTAAAAGTAAAAGTTAGCGATAGGTCTAGCAAACGGACCGGCGATGATTATCAGAACGCCGACGCAATTAGGGCAAACCTTAGCGAGGACGGCTACATCGTGCAGGACACCATGAGTGAGACCAGGGTGAGGCCTAAGACGGCATGGGAGAAACGCCAGGAAGCCTGGCACAGCTTCTCTTCATCCGTCGAGGTTCCGTCTCTCATTGACGAGCCAGACAGTGTAGAACTTACCATCGGCATGGTGGCTTGCAATTACCTGGGAGACGTGCAGCGGTGCTTCGACAGCGCACTCAACTGGGTGGGTGACAGGGCAGTGGAGGTCCTGGTTGTCGATAACGGGTCCGCTGATGGAACGGACAGGTGGTTAGAAGAAAAGGCACTTACCGAGCAAAGACTTAGAATTATTCATACCGACCATGTGCTGGGCGACGGCGCCGCCAAGAGCATTCTGTTGAAGCAGGCTCGCGGCAAAACAGTAGTTATGCTGGATACCAGCGTCGAGGTTTCCGGCGATATCTTTGGCCCAATAGACGAAACGTTGATGGATAGCAGTGTCGGCGTTACAGGCCCTTTTGGCCTACGCACCGATGACTTGCACCATTTCCATGACGGCGAGGGCGAATCGGGCATAATGGACGCCATGCAGGCTTATTGCTTTGCGTTCAGAAGGGCCAAGCTAAAAGAGGTCGGCCTTCCCAGGGAGACATTCCGCTTCTACCGCAATCTAGACCTAGACTATAGCTTTCAATTCAAGGACAAGGGCTATAAAATACTTGCGGACTCAACCCTGCCAGTGCAGCTGCACGAGCACAGAGTCTGGTCAGCGTTGGCTGAGGGCGAGCGGGACGAGCTTAGCAAGAAGAACTACCGCCGATTCCTCGACAAGTGGGCAGAACGGCCTGACCTGCTAGTGAGCAG
>CAJWRP010000364.1 GCA_913046025.1 uncultured Chloroflexota bacterium | reverse complement strand
AGGCTGTTATAGAACACGAGCCTCAAAGTAGCCGGGTCTGAGTGGCACGTCTTCCCTGTCGTTAGCCGGCAGCGTCCAGAATCACAACGCTGTTGGTCTTGATGATGAGGTAAATATCCTCACCGACTTTCAGGCCAAGGTCTATAAGGGAGGCTTGGGTAATTTCGACGATTACCTGAACACCTATGTCGACGTAGATCAGCACCCTGTAATCCAACACATGTATTTCTCGGATTGTGGACTTGATCGTGTTGCGAGCGCTCATTCGAGACGGTATCTCGTCCGCCAGAATTACGTCCCCTGCCCTGATGGAAACCATTACGGTCTCGCCAGGGCCGCGATGGGTGGCAGGCGCGATAAGCGTTGCTTCCCCGACCCTCAGCTCCGTCAGGCCGCCACTGCCGTCGTTAGAAATGACCTCTGCTTCGAGAAGATTCTCCAGCGTGGCGTAGTCGGCGATTTCTGAGAGGCCGGGGTGGACAAGGGCGCTGGATACCTTGTCGTAGGTCACGGGACGGCCATCCCGGAGGACCAGCATGTGATCAGCTAGAGCCAACACCTCGGATGCCGAGTGCGAGACGTAGATCATGGGCGTGCCAAAAGTGCTACGCACGCTCTTCAGGTACCTGATAATTGCGCCTCGAAAGCTGCCGTCCAACGAGGCAAGCGGCTCATCCAGGAGCAGGAGGTCCGGCGAGGTCGCCAGCGCCCTTGCCAGGGCCACTCTCTGCTTCTCTCCACCAGACAGGTTGCGGACACTTCGGTTCAATAGGCTGGAAAGCTGAAAAAGACTGATGACCTCTTCGGTAGAAATCATACGAAGGCTTTCAGGTGTCAGCTTATATCCATACTCGATGTTGCTTTTTACATCCATGTGCGGAAACAGAGCGGAATCCTGAAAGACGTACCCGAATCGACGTTTGTCTGGCGGAACGTGATCTTTGCTTGTGGAAGAAAAAAGACTTTGTCCTTGAAAATTTACGTAGCCCTCATCCGGTTGGATCATGCCTGCGATGCAGTCTAGGAGAGTAGACTTGCCGCTGCCCGACGCGCCAAAAATTGCTGTCACACCAGACTGAAAGGAAGCCTGGCAGTCCAAGGTGAAACTTGGATACTTCTTTACGACGTGGAAATCAACGATAGGAATGGTCATTAGTTTCTAAATGCTACCTTGAGTTCGATTCTTCTTGTGATCGTTCCAGGAGCCAGTTATGAAGTGCCAGCGTCACTATTGCCAGGCCGACAGACACGACTACCAGTCGCAGGGCAACGTCGTTGTCGCCAAGTTGAACCCTTGAAAATATGGCCAAAGGCAGTGTTTGAGTCCTGCCGGGGATACTTCCGGCCACGATAATGGTAGCGCCAAACTCACTCATGGCCCGGACAAATCCCAATAGCACACCCGCTAATATACCGCGATACGCTAACGGAATCGTTATTGTGAAGAAAACGCGCCAGGCACCTGCACCAAGGCTTCTGGCGGAGCGTTCAAGCCCATCGTCTACGCCCCGCATGGAAACCATAATGGTGCGCGCCATGAGGGGGAACGAAACGATGGCGGCGGCTAAGGCTGCCGCGACCCATGTGAACACGATCTCTGCGCCGAAAAGGCTATTAATGAGGCCGCCAATAGGCCCGTTCTTGCCGAGTAAGATTAGAAGTAAATACCCCACGACTACCGGGGGCAAGGCCAATGGAAGAGAAGCCACTATGTCGAGGACGAAGCTCCCACGCACGCGCTTTTTGATGATTAGCCAACTCAGACCCACTGCAATTGGTACGTTGATGACCGTGGCCACCAGCGCAATTTGAAGAGTCAGCACCGTAACAAGAAAAGTATCCATTAAGTGGCGTTGGCCATAGCATTAAGAGGAATCATAATTAGTTTCCACTACTGAGAATTGTAAAGCCACTAGCCTGAAATCTACCAGAGGCCTCATTCCCACTTAGGAAATTGAAAAACTCGTCAGCTGTACCCTCGGTTTTATTGTTTTCGCCACGGTCCAGCAACAGAATTGGATAGACAATTTGGGAGTATGAGTTTGTTGGAACTACGTCAATCATAGTCAATCCCTTCGAGATCGTAGTGTCTGTCTGGTACACAAAGGCCACATTTGCGTTGCCTGACTCCACATAGGCCATGGTAGCGCGTACGTCGGCGCCGAACACCATCTTGGTTTGGAGCTCGTCCCACAAGCCCAGGTTAACGAGAGATTCCCTGGAGTATGCGCCTGCGGGGGCCAAGTCGGGATTCGCTATGGCCAGTCTCTTAATGGAGTTCGAGGTTAGTTCCGAAAGGTCGCTAATGGCATGACTGCCCTCTGTCACGAGAACCAGCTTGTTGGAAAGAAGGTCAGCTTTGCTCCGTACCCGGATTTGCCGTACTTCCAGAAACTCAACTGGGAATTTGCCTGCCGAAATAAATATATCTGCTGGCGCACCGGAGACGATCTGCTGGGCCAGGCTCTGGGAACCACCGTAGCTGACAAGGATAGTGCTGTCGGTCTGAGCTTCAAAATCGGCGATTGTCTGGTCTAGGGCGTCCGTCAGGCTCGTAGCCGCGAAAACCAAGACCTTTTCGTTGCTGTGGTAACCTGATCCGCATGCGACTCCTGTAAGGATCAAGATCAGTATAAGAAATGCGGATAAATTATTTGTTTTTGGGTGGATTACTTTCTCCATCTAGCTCTTGATTCGGAACCGGGTTTGTCTGGTTACTGGGCGCTCCACTTGGATTTACCCGCGTACGTTATTATAGGCGTATTGGCGATAAATGTATCTTGCACGGGAACGACTGTGATATGCGGGCCACATGAGGATGTTTTTAGGCTCATCCAGCTTGAATAACTGGCATATCTGGTGATATAATCTGATAACAATTGTCTCTTTTATCGAAAGTGGGGTGTCCCCGCTTTCTTTTTTTAACTAAGGGTTGTAGTTACAATTGAAATAGAGGAGGCTGAACATATGAAGAGCGATTTCATCGTCGCCCTAACTCAGCTGGCAGCCGAAAGAGGGCTTCCTAGACAAATTGTGCTATCAGCCATTGAGGCTGCGCTGGTGTCCGCCTATCGTAAGGACAGCGCAAGGGCGGGCCAAAACATATCTGTAAAACTGGATCCAGGCAGTGGGGATGTTACCGTCTATATATTCAAGACGGTAGTGGAAACCCAAGATGAGGTTACAGACGATCAGATCGAAATAACGCTCGAAGACGCCAATAAGATCGACGCAAACGCGGAGGTTGGCGGAACGGTTGTGACAGATAGCATGCCGCATACGGCAGGAAGGATCGCAGCGCAGACGGCCAAACAAGTTGTCCTCCAAAGGCTTCGAGAAG
>CAJWRP010000363.1 GCA_913046025.1 uncultured Chloroflexota bacterium | reverse complement strand
GATGCAATATCAGGTCGAAAAGGAAGCGCACGACCAGCAGCACAATGAAGCCTATGACAGCGAAAGTAGCGAAAGAGACGAGGCCTTCAGTCCAGCCAACAAAGTCGCCGAACACAGCCTTGAACGCCACCATGCCGATGGCGATTATATTTGCGGCCAGGGCCACGCCAACAGCGGTGTTGTCCCGCTCGATCTCGTCATGGATGTCATAGGAAGTCGTCAGCTCGTAGAAGAGGGTGAACAGGACTAGCACTAGCATACCCAGTCCCAGGAAGACTAGAGACGTAAGCGGCCCTCCGCCCTCGCCTGTTATCGACGCTGCCACGATTAGACCGACGGCGACGTACACGCCGAATTCCACGACCCCTGTGCCCGCATTCTGATCGTCTACAATCTCTTTAGCGGTGCTGAACTTGTACAGGATCAGCTTGTCGATGACTATTCGGGCGACGTTCAGAATGCCTACGCCAACCAGAGCGGTGACGAATACCTGGAGGACCTCTTTCCAGAAATCAGCGCTGAAACCTAGGCTGCCGTCTGTTATCAGCGTGAAGGGCTGGTAAAGGGCGCCCAGTATGATGATGACAGTGCCCAGGTAATACCCCGTCACAGCTATGGCCAGGGCCAGGTTGCTCTTGGCGTTCAGTTGCTCGGTAACGCTGTATGGCGTGAAAATGCCCTGCACCACGCGGGCTATGCCGATGACAATTATGGCCAGCCCCACGTACACCAGTCCCCTAGGGAATAGCTCCAGGGTGTCGATTAATGCGTCTAACATATGCTGTCCTCTCGCCCGATTCTGAGATTAAACTTTGTAGGCACTGACCTGCTCCGGGGAGACAACAACCGAGGTGTAGACCTCGAATGGCGCGTCTTCCCACTTGACTACGGAAACTATCTTATTCGAGTCCTGGCTGACAAACTCCCACAGGTAGAAGCCCTCGCCCTCGCCTTTGCTGTCCTTGAAATACGCGGCCTCATAACTGTTCTTATAGGAGTATCGCTGGTCCTCGAATGTAAGGGAGTTGCTGAGGGAGTGTTCCTTGTCCATCCTCAGCAGCGCGTCCTCGTCCAGGCCGATTCTGTCGAGACCCATAGGCGTATCGTGAACGTTGACCGCTATGAAGAGGTCGCCGTCGTGGGACCACTCGATGCCGACTCGCCTTTCGCCGTCCGAGCCAACCAGCTCCTGCCATTCGCCAACGGCGCTATCGTATCTGTTGACCTGTTCGATAACAATGTAGGCGTCTTCGATGGGGCTGAAGAACTCGGCGATGACTACGGTATAGCCGATGCCAGCTGACCTGATAGAGTCCGTCGGAACAGACGAGTCGGTCGCTTTTGGCTTCTTATTCTTTCCACCAAATAATGATCGGAACATTTTTTAGACCATTACTCCATAAATACTGCAAATGCTACGAATTTGACGGCATCGCAAATCCCCGGCGATGAACGCTATTTTACGTAGGGTGCCTCGTATTGTAAATGAAAGCTGGGGTTGGTTTTAATTACGAACTGGCCTTACTTTAGATTGGCGTGTCAGTACGCATGCTCCAATAGTGTTTTAGGATAAGTAAAAAGTGATGATGCCATGCCTGATAGGACAGCAATAGAATGGACTGATGCTACTTGGAATCCTGTCACAGGTTGCACCAAGATTAGTCCAGGTTGCGCCCATTGCTACGCAGAATCTATTGCCCTTTGATTCAAGGGCGGAGGGCCTTATATTCCTGGAAAGGCCATCATCGTTCTTGATCCTGACAGGTTAAGTGCGCCGACAAAATGGAGGAAGCCCAAACGCATTTTTGTGAATAGCATGAGTGATGTTTTTCATAAAGAAGTGCCATTTGCTTTAGTCAGCGAAATATTCGATGTCATGAG
Organism: uncultured Chloroflexota bacterium; assembly: GCA_913046025.1. The sequence goes on along the minus strand of CAJWRP010000363.1, from coordinate 1,462 downwards.
AGATAATCCCAGACATACCTTTGGCTACCTTTGACGACTTGTCTTTCATAAACAAATTGATATCCTCATAAATTTTTATTGGATTGATTTGAATCGTTGGATTCTTCCTTACTGGGGTAAACACATTACCATGGATCAACACTACAGGGGTGGGTGGTGGAGGCCAGCCTTGCAACTTAATAAATACCCTAAAATTATTAGATAAATGCCCGTCTTCCCAAAGCGCAAAAGTTCGAAAACTTGATGCAACTCAACGAAGGGAAGGGTCATACTCTCCAGGTTGCCAGATCACCTTTGCGAAGGCTTAACAAGGGTCGCTTCTTGATTGAACGATCGCTGATCGCGCCTCACCCGACCACCAAGTTAACCAGCTTGCCCTGCACGTAGATGACTTTGCGTACCTCTTTGCCGTCTAGGTAGGTGGATAGGCGGGGGCTGGACATGGCGGTCTCGCGGGCCTCATCCTCGGTGATGGACGCCGACACATCTATCTTGTCCCGCACGCGCCCGTTGACCTGCACCACCAGCGTTACAAAGTCGTCCGCCGCCAGCTCTTCGTCCCACGACGGCCATTCCTGCTTGTGAATGCTTTCGCCGTGACCCGTCTGCTCCCATAACTCGTCGGAGATATGCGGCGCCATTGGCGCCATCAGCGTCAACAGACTCTCCACTGCAGAGTTCCAGTGCGCGGAGCTAATGCCTTTGTCCTCCCAGGCCTGGTTCAGGCCGTTGCTATACTCCATCAGCCCTGCCAGCGCCGTATTGAACTTGAAGCGCTCCAGGTCCTCGCTCACTCTGCGAATCGTCTTGTGCTGAATGCGCTCTAGTTCGCGTACTGCGTCGTCCGTAGCCGGGAAATCAACTAGTCCTTTCGAGTCCCGAGTGGCGATATCCCAGACGCGGTTCATCCACCGCGCCATGCCATTGATGCCGGTGTCGCTCCAGCTACCGCCCTGGTCCCACGGCCCCAGGAACATCAGGAAGCAGCGCACCACGTCGGCGCCAAAGGAGTCCACGTAGTTATCGGGAGCGATGACGTTGCCCCTGGACTTACTCATCTTCTCGTGGTCGGCCCCCAGGATGATTCCCTGACTGAACAGCCTCTTGAACGGCTCGTCGAAGGCCAGCAGGCCCATGTCCCGAAGCGCCTTGACGAAGAAACGAGAATACAGCAGGTGCATGACCGCGTGCTCCGCGCCACCTGTGTACTGGTCCACCGGGTTCCACTTCTTGACGGCTTCGGGGTCAAAAGGGCCGTCCGTGAACTTATTATTTGGGAACCTCAAAAAATACCAGGAAGAGTCCACAAAGGTGTCCATGGTGTCGGTCTCGCGCTTGGCGGCCTTGCCGCACTCAGGACAGTCCACGTTCACGAAACTGGCGTGGGATGCCAGCGGCGATTCCCCCGTGGGACGGAACTCGGCGTCCTCAGGCAGCACCACCGGCAGGTCGGCCTCTGGAA
>CAJWRP010000362.1 GCA_913046025.1 uncultured Chloroflexota bacterium | reverse complement strand
ACCTAGCCATGAGACGAAAAACTGGCGCCACCTTCGGTGCGCTTTACGCTGATCCCAAGGCACGCATCTTCACTGCGGATGACCTGATTAAGGCAATGGATGAACATGGCGTGGATCAATCGGTGGTTATGGGTATCGGGTGGGCCGATGGTGGCATGGCCCGTGAGGCAAACGACTACATCATCGACGCTATAAGCCGCTTCCCGGACAGACTGGTGGGCTTTGCAGGAGTAAACCCCTCTTGGGGAGAGGGCGCCGTCACTGAGATCAATCGCTGCGCTGACGCTGGCCTGCGCGGAGTTGGTGAACTTCACCCAGACTCCCAGGGCTTCGACCTTGGCGACCAGCAGACCATGGTGCCCTTGATGGAAGTCGTAGAAGCCAGGGGCCTCATCGTCACGACGCATTCTTCGGAGCCGGTCGGGCATGTCTACCAGGGCAAGGGCATGACAAGGCCGGAGGTGCTCTGGCAATTCATAAGGAATTTCCCGGAGGCCACAATCGTTTGCGCCCATTGGGGAGGCGGCCTGCCATTCTACGCCCTAATGCCAGAGGTTAGAGAGTCGTTAAGCAACGTTTACTTCGACACCGCTGCATCGCCCTTCTTGTACGCACCTGACGTATTCCATACGGTGGCACAAATGGTTGGTGCAGACAAGATACTAATGGGTAGTGACTACGGCCTTCTTCCGTCTTCAAGGCTCATCAAGCAGGTGCGAGAGTCATCCCTGACGACTGAGGATAAGACGGCAATTCTGGGCGGCAATGCCAAGCGGTTGCTATGGATTTCAGGCTGACGATCGGATGTCAGCCCTCTTTGGGACGGAATATACCAAAGGAACTGGTATACCCGTGAAGAAAGGTCGAACCTCCCACTGGACCTATCTCACCGTTGCAGAAGAAACCAGTTAGCGGCAGGTCGCCGACGATCTCCTTGAACATGTCGGTGTCGTGATCGGCACGGCCATACAGGTACTCGCCGCGACCAAGGCACTGGAAAAGCAGCGCACCCGATTCTTCATGCGTCGTTCTATCGGTCATATATCGCTGAAGCATGGCATCTAGATCCTGCGATGACGTATTGGAGTCTCGCAGGTGAAACTGCACGGTCTGACCTTCTTTGAGCTGTTCCCCAACCGCTAAAACGCCCTTCTGGGCATCCACGCCAATAATGTTTCGGATTAGAAAATCTCCCTGCTTGGGAGAATCGTTGAACTCATCCATTACTACGCCCATGAACAGTGAATTCTGGGCCAGGTCTCGGTCCCGCTCTTCGAGCCCGGCGAATATCACCCGCAGAACCTCGAAAGGAGTCTTGCCATCAACCTCAGTAAGAATATTCTTACGGCACCCGGTTACCTGCATAGGTTCCCCGATGGGCCTGCAACCCTGCGCCACCACGGTATCCACTGCAATGTTGCCGCTCAAAGAGACGCCTACAACACCCGACTTATGCACGGTGTCTCCCAGATAAAGAGCATTGCCACCCTCCTGATGCGCACCACTGGCCAGGCCGCCAATTTTGGCGCTATTGGGGAAGGCATAATCAAGACCCATGAGAAGTCTCTCGCCATCGACGCTGAATGGGTCCGCGAGGATTAGAAAGTCTGTCTCTTGCCCCCAGGTAGTGCTGACCAGAGAGCTCCACTCCTCGGGAGGAGCATCTCCATCCGGCAGATCATCATTGTCTATATGAAAGGAGTTGAGGTCCACACCAGGCAGGAGAGCCGCAGTAATGGCGAATCCCGGTGTCTGCTCTACCTCAGTGCCAGCCCCTATAATGCCACCGCCGGAGCAGCCTAGGAAGAGGGTCTGTCCGAAATGGTCACTTACCAACTGAGGTAGGCTCTCATACTCAGGTGAGTGATGAGCCGATACAAAAGCCACAACCAGGTCAGGCGTCGCCTCACCCAGGTCCTGGTGAATGGTAAAGGCTGTTTCCGCAAAGGCCTCCGTCAGCGAGAATTTACGCGATACCGCTGAGCTCCACTTCATTGAATGCCCCCTGTATTCCGATTTAACCGGGAACTCATTGATTCCTGCTTGCACCGGTGCCGCCATCTTATCAGACACGGGTATTCAGAGTATTGTGATCGCCCTTCCGCGTGCTGGCCGCAAAAGCTAGAATGGCATCTAAATAAGAAACTCTGGGAGTGCGCGCCATGACACAGAGAATGCAGAGACTAGATGGCCAGGTGGCTGTAGTGACCGGCGGTGCATCCGGCATTGGCGGAGCAACATCCAGAAGACTGGCCGAAGAAGGCGCCAAAGTGCTGGTTACAGACGTCGACATTCCGAGCGCCGAAGCTAACGTCGCAAGAATACGAGATGCTGGCGGCACGGCCGAAGTCCTGAAAGTCGACGTGGGGAAACATGAAAATATACGCAACATGGTGCACACGGCTGTGGATCACTGGGGCAGGCTGGATATCGTGGTGAACAATGCCTACAGTCCGGCACACGGTTCCGAAGGGTCTGCGCTGGATGTCACCGAAGAGGAGTGGGACGTTGGGATGGGCCTGCTGGTCAAGTCGATATTCCTGGCCACGAAATATGCGGTCCCGGAGATGCAGAAGAACGGGGGCGGAAGTATTGTGAACATCGCCTCTGTTCACGGTCTGCTCATGGCCCCTCAGCGGCTGGTTTACGAGACGGGCAAGTCGGCGGTCATAGGGATCACCAAGCAGACGGCAACGGACTTTGGCCCTATGGGCATAAGGATCAACGCCATATGCCCCGGCCATATAGTCACCGAGCGGTTGGATGAGCAGTGGACAGACAACCCCTCAGGCCTGAAGTTCTTCGAAGACCAGTATCCACTGCGCAAGGTCGGTAGGCCTGAAGATATTGGCAACGCCATCGTCTTCCTCTGCTCCGATGAGGCGTCTTTTATAACCGGCCACTCGCTGGTGGTGGACGGCGGCCTGACCGTACAGTTGCAGGAGGACTTTGGAGTTAGGCAGGCGGGATATATGGACCGAAATCCCGACACACAGTTACCGTACTAGGCCTGCAATGAATACTCTACCCGACTACTTGCAGCCCGGACTAGATATTGTGTTAATTGGGCTGAATCCAGGCTTAAGCTCCGTCGAGATAGGCCACTATTTTGCCTTAAGTCGCAATCGCTTTTGGCCTGCTATTAACGGGTCCGGACTCCTACCAAAGGCGCTAGACGCCGAGAACGACCACCGCATGCTGGAGTTCGGCATAGGATTCACAGACGTGGTCAAGCGGCCAACCGCTGGCTCGTCTGACCTGCGCGCCGCTGACTACCAGGAGTGGGCGCCGATCCTGAAGCAGAAGCTGGAGCTGTACCAGCCGCGAATCGCCGCATTTCACGGCGCGACAGCCTACCGCAACTACCTGAGATACGCC
>CAJWRP010000361.1 GCA_913046025.1 uncultured Chloroflexota bacterium | reverse complement strand
GACGCTTTCGACTTGGCTTATTCAAAAGAAGACGGCGCGCTCAAGGTGTCTCTGACTTTCTGAAGGGCATGGTGATCAACGATAATCACCTTGAAATTGACATGAACTGCCTTACGCGATTGCCAAATTACTGTAGTGCCTCTAATGAAGACCAACCCCGGACTTACAAAGTAAAAAGGTGTACCCATGACCGAGCCGTACCAGCTATCAGTGGCGCAAGCAGCCTCTCAGATTCGCGACAAGGAGCTTTCGCCGGTTGTGCTTATGGAGTCGCTGTTGGCGCGTTGCGAAGCCCTTGAGCCTCGCCTAAAAGCATGGGTGACTCTGGATCCTCAGGGCGCTTTGGCCGCTGCTAAGGAACGCGAGTCCGAGCTCATGCGCGAAGGGCCTCGTGGACCGCTGCACGGCGTTCCGGTGGGCATAAAAGACATTTACAACACCCAGGATATGAAGACTACCTGCTGCTCGCCCATATACGCCGACTATGTGCCGGACCACGATTCCACCGCAGTCGCCATACTCAAGAGGGCAGGGGCCATCATCATGGGCAAGACGGTGACCACGCAGTTTGCATGCGGCGATCCGTCTCCCACGTTCAACCCATGGAACGCCCTTCACACGCCGGGCGGATCCAGTAGCGGCTCGGCAGTGGGGGCGGCAACAGGAATGTTCCCGGCGTCGCTGGGCACGCAGACGGGCGGCTCGGTACTCAGGCCTGCTGCTTACAACGGCGTTGTGGGTTTCAAGCCGACCTTTGGCCGCATTAGCAGGTTTGGTGTCTACCCCGTCTCCTGGACCCTGGACACCATGGGGACGTTCACTCGAACAGTGGAAGACGCGGCCTTGATGCTCACGGCCATGGCGGGCCACGACATCAAGGACAACCACACCTCCCGACGAGCACCTTCCAATTACGTCGATGCCATTGGTACTCAGAAGTCGGCGCCTCGCATTGGCGTGCTTCGAACGTTCTACTTCGAGGAGTGCGATGCTGAGGTTTTGAATCACACTGAGGCCGCCGTAGAAAGCCTACGCAGCGCTGGGGCCGTAGTCGAGGACGTGGAGGTTCCAACGGACTTTGAGGCCGTACTGGCTGTTCAGAAGGTGCTAATGAGCGTGGAGGCCGCTGCCGTTCATCAGGAGAACTTCGCCACCAGAGCGGATGATTTTGCTCCGGTAGTACGCGAATTGGTTGAGATGGGCATGATAACCCCAGCCGTTACATACGTTCAGGCTCAGAGGGCGAGACGTCGGTTCCGTCGCGAGATGGAGGAGGCGATTCGCGGGTATGATGTCCTGCTTACCCCGTCGACGCCCGGCGCAGCGCCCAAGGACCGGACCACCACAGGAAACCCCATGTTCCAGGCACCCTGGACGACCTGTGGGTTGCCAACCATGAGCCTGCCATTGGGACTAAACGGTGACGGGCTGCCACTGGGCATTCAGTTGGCAGGGGCACCATTCGACGAAGAGAGGCTTCTTGCGGTGGCCTATTGGTGCGAGGCTATTTTGGAATTCAAGCTGACTCCGGTCGACTAGTCGCTAGGCCTAGATCAGAGCTAGTCTTGGGGGACTTCACGTAGTCCGACATTTGCTTCCGCAGCAAGATACGTTCTCTGTGCGAGCGTGATTTTAGCGAAGAGACAGTGATACCCAGTGAATCGGCAGCTTCGGTGTTGGAGAGGCCTGAGATATCCCTCAACACTACGGCAGCGCGCAGGTCTAGCTGAAGCATGGCGATACCCTCGTGAATCTTCTCGCCCAGGTCAGAAGTCATGGCAGATCCTTCAGGAGTCTTGCCCCAACTAGGAATGTCCACATCGTCGAGGGCCGTGCGAGTGAGGCTGCGAGCGCGCTTTCCCTTAGATAGCAACGTCCTTTTTATAGAAGTAGGGGGCGGAATACTGCATGGGTTCCAGTATAGCGGAATTTTTTTAGGTGCGACGATATGGACTCTTACTGTGCTGTACGGAGGCCCGCGAGTCGTCGTCCGACCTTATAGATGAAGATTTGGACGAATCCGTATTTGTTCGATTAAATGAACATCTAGTACGGTGCGGTCCCTGTCAATCCTTTATTCAGTCTTTGAAGGCGACCGTGGGTCTGTTTCGAGCAACGCCACAAAAAAAGGCATCGACGGACTTTGCTGAACGTCTTAAGAGAAAGATGGACGAAAGCTAAGTCGCTAAAGCAAAAGTCAGCTGCGTGACTAAGAAGGCCTCTGCGGTTTCCAATGTGAACTGCTGAGGCCTAATTTTGCACAAATTTTGGTGGGGTTGACGGCCCTGACGACATTGCTGAAAATCCGATCAAACGAAAAGGGGTTTCATCAAGTGACGGAGGCAAACGTTGAAGATAGCCGTATGCATTAAGCAGGTTCCAGTGGTCTCTATGCTCAAGTTCGATAACGAGAGCCGAAGGGTGGTTCGCGAGGGAGTGCCCAGCGAGGTGAACCCTTTCGACGTTATCGCGCTATCGCTGGCCGTGCAATTGAAAGAATCGACTTCCGCTGAGGTGGTTGTTTTCACGATGGGCCCTCCTCAGGCAAGGGATGCACTGGTGCAGGCGCTTGCTATGGGAATCGACCGCGGAGTGCACCTTAACGACAGAGCTTTCGCCGGTTCGGACACATTGGCCACAGCCCGTGCGCTGACCTTCGCGCTAAAGAGGGAAGACTTCGACCTCATCATCTGTGGCCTGAACAGCGTAGATGCCGAGACTGGTCAGGTGGGGCCGGAGGTTGCCGAACTAATGGGCATACCCCAGGTTACTGGTGTGCGTGAATTAGAGCTTTCCAACTGTGCAATGAAGGCGAGGCGTATGACTGACGAGGGTTACGACCTCGTGGAGTGTCCTTTGCCCGCGTTAATCACCGTTACCGAAGAGGTGGCGCCGGAGATTTACCCCAGGCGGGAACAGCGGCAAGCCGCTCAGAGCAAGCCGATCCTGGACCTCACAGCCGCGGACCTGACAGACGATACGTCAGTCTTTGGACTGGCCGGCTCGCCCACCTTCGTTAACGAGATCTACTCCATTGAGCCCCAGCGCGACCAGATCGTGTCCAGCGAGAAGCCTGTGCTTGAGTCGGTGGCAGAGCTTATGGCCTATCTGGAAACCAGGGGAGCGTTTGAAGAAGCCAGCACTGAAGATGACCAGGCTAGGAGCGAGAGGGGACCTCGACGAGAGATTGGCATGGTAGGCGCAATCTGGGTTGTGGCAGACATTCTCGCTGGTGAGATCCGACCTGTCACTCTGGAACTGTTGGGTCGCGCCTCTGAGCTGGCATCCCAGCTAGAGACGTGCGTCGAAGCTGTGCTGGTAGGCCAGAACTTGGAAGGCCATTGTTCAGTGCTGACGTCTCATGGCGCGGATCGGGTTCGCTTG
>CAJWRP010000360.1 GCA_913046025.1 uncultured Chloroflexota bacterium | reverse complement strand
CCAGCAGGTCAAGAATTACGTGTAGTCCGCCCGCCTAATCTTGGCAGCCTATCTTAAACCATCCCTTTGATCCCATTGACATCATTTTTACCTGTCCCGCGCCCAAATATGCTGCACTAACCAAGCTCACAGCGACAGAAGTCGATTTTATTTTAGTGATAAGACAGCATTGTGCTTGTACACTTTCTAATATTGTGTTTATATCTAGTCTAGAACGTATTTTTTAGACAACATATCGAAAATATGACCATTTCTTGAACACGGTTTTATACCTTGGTTAACCGCTTTACAGCTTTTTTCTGTACAGGTTGCATTGGTCTTTTTACTATTCTCAAATTCTATTCAAAATCGCTGGATTACACTCCAAAAACCAGGTCCAAGCGCAGCAGAAAGGAGGGCTAAATTAGCCGGCTCTATTTATTCAGAGTTGAGTTGCCCTATTGTTAGCTCAATCGAGAAACTGTTAAGTAGAGCTTCCGTTGCTTCCTCCGGCCATTCGCATGAACGGAGCTAGCAGGCTTGTAAGCTCCATTGGCAGGATGAATTTAGTGGAATCGCTCTCGCCAAGTTTTTGCAGGGTTTCAAAGTATTGCAGGCTCATGGTATTGGAGTCGATGTTCTGCGCTACGCTGTACACGCGGTCCAATGCCAGGCTGAAGCCTTCCGCTCGCAGTACGGCCGCCTGCTGGTCACCTTCAGCGGCGAGGATTTCTGCCTGTCGAGCACCCTCTGCTGTGAGAATCGCTGCCTGCCGCTCCCCCTCTGCCACCGTTATCGATGCTTCCCTTACGCCTTCAGCCTCGATAACGGTGGCGCGGCGAAGACGCTCTGCGGCCATCTGCCTGTTCATGGCCTCCTGAATGTCCCTGGCCGGTTCGATTTCGCGGATCTCTACCTGTGTTACCTTGATACGCCAGCGTTCCGTGATATCGTCCAACTTCAGACGCAAGTCCTCATTTATGCGCTCCCTCTGAGAGAGGACATCATCCAGGGGCATCTCACCGATAACGGCCCTTAGCGTCGTTGTTGCGATGCCCACTACGGCGCTGCGGTAGTCCACGATCTCGAGCACGGACCTCTCTGCGTCCTCTTGCATCACTCGAAGGTAAACTAGAAAGTCGATATCTATGGGAGCGTTATCACTGGTGATGTTAGTCTGGCGTGGGATGTCAATAACGTCCTCGCGCATGTCTATGGTTTGCGTACTATGGAATGGCCATAACAAGATCTGAAGGCCGGGTTTTCGCAGTCCTACAAATTTGCCGAGCCAGAACACAGCAAGAAGCTCATACTGCTGGACAATTTTGATAAACGGGATCATATCTTCTCTCCTAAACTCTCATCCTCGACCTGGAAAACTCTAAGCACCAGACCCTCTACTGCCGTTACAAGTACCTCTTTACCGTTTTGTATAGGTTCCCCGTTGTCAGACTCCGCCGACCACTGCTCTCCGGCCATGAACACCGTGCCATTGGGGCTAAGATCTGTTGTTGCCTGGCCCATCTGGCCTATCAGTTCTCCCGAAGTAGTAGCCCCAGCGTACACAACCATGTTTTTCGCCTGTCTCATCGCTCTAGCTGTTAAAGATATTGAACCAAGCAAAATAATAGTCACGATACCCAGCACCCAGAGGCTTATCTGTACACTTGGTGCCGACGGAAGCTCAGGGGCAGGTGCTGAGAAGCTCAGATTGCCAAACAGCAGAAAAGCTCCCAGTATGAAGCTTATCGCACCACCAATGCCAAATATCCCCACTCCGGGCGCCTGAGCCTCCAGGAAGAATAGAACCATTGCGAACAGGATTAGTCCGACGCCCATCCAGTTGACGGGCATGTTGCCCAGAGCCACGAACGCCAGTGACAGGGCGATGAGGCCGATAATTCCTGGACCAAACAGCCCCGGAGTCAGGAACTCTATCAGAAGGCCTACTCCTCCCACCGCCAGTAGTAGGAATGCGATATCAGGATCTGCGATGATGCCCAGAAAGCGCTCTACCAGTGTTTTGGAAATGGTAACGACGTGCACGCCCTCAGTTTTAAGAGAGGCCGGCCCTGTTTCTAACTGGACAGTCCTCCCGTTGAGTTGGACCAGCAGGTCTTCGAGGTCCTCCGCAACTATATCCACTACGCCCATCTCCAGGGCCTCCGCTGCGGTATAAGAGGTGGCCTCTAGCACCGTCCTTTCCAGCGCTTCGGAATTACGGTCCCTGAGCCCAGCTATACCTCGCAAAAGAGCCGCAGTATCTTCCATTACCTTGCCTTTTATCGTTTCAGGCAGGTCCTCGCCGCCCAACCTCACTGGAGAGGCCGTCCCTATGTTTGTAGTTGGCGCCATGGCGGCAACATGAGCGGCAGAGGTTATAAACGTCCCGGCAGAAGCAGCCTGAGCCCCTGAGGGTGACACATACACTATGACAGGAATCGGTGAGGCCAACAGGAGCTCAACGATATCCCTGGTGTCCTTTAGGGTGCCACCCGGAGTGTTCAGGTTAATGACTAGGAACTCGTAGCCACTATTCGAGGCGGTGGCGATACCCCTGGCCAGGAAGTCTGAGGATATGGGGTGGATGGTACCATCCACGGTCATGACCGCTGCCCTGTGGTTTGAGCCAGCGACAGGCGCAAAGTTACTGATGGCGAGGTATCCGCCGCAGCCCAGTGCTATAAAGAGCAGAGATAATTTGCGCCTCATATCCGCACCTGATCCGCAGTTCTAAGTGTGGGACGGCTTTAAGGTGGATAGTACCGACCTTAGAGAAAAATGGCAAATCCCTGGTTATTAGTAAGTTTTTACGTTTTGGTTTGATTAATCAGAATGGTTTTGACTAAGCCGAATCCTGGGCTGCAGGCTGATGCAGATCAATACGCAGAGATATTGCTGTAGAAGCCCGAGTAAGGGTCGGCATTACGGGTGCAAATGGCCTCTCCACGTTCTTGGGCGGTGGCAGCCACCATGGCGAAATACACTAGCCTACCCCGCTCCTCTGGTTTCGCTGATGCGATCCACAGTCCGGCCTGCTTGGAAGCGGCAACTGTAAACGGCGCTTCCTTTAAAAATCTGAGAATGCTGCTGTAGGCGATTTCGGAATGGCGGTCCAGTTCAGGGTCGTTCCAGAGATGAAAAACGGTCAGCGGCGATACCGCAGCGGTTACCTCCCCGTCAATGATGGTGTCTATGACATTCTGGGCCCCACCATGGCCTTTTCGAAAGTCATCAAATAGAGTGTTGTCCACCAGAATATCCGCCACGCCTAGTCTCCCTTTCTGCTAAAGCTCTGCCGGATTAGCTGCTTGGCCTCATCCTCGGACAGCTCTACAGGTGAGCCTACGGCCTGCTGGCTCTGCATGCGCACGTATTCGTCTTCCCAAATAGAGGGTTGCCTGAAAGGACGTCCTTCAACCTCA
>CAJWRP010000359.1 GCA_913046025.1 uncultured Chloroflexota bacterium | reverse complement strand
CGCCAGAGGTAGGCTGAGGACCAAAGCAGCAGATCGACAAGAGTTCTTTGATCTGCTTAAGGGGATGCAGTAATGTCCCTGTCTGTTCAGGTCGAAGACTTTGAAAGCTTAGAAACTGAGTGGCAGCGGCTTTTACCGGAGACTGCTGCTAACACGATTTTCATCACACCTTTGTGGCAAAAGCTCTGGTGGCAGCATTTCGGTCAAGATGCCAACCTTCACATACTGTCTGTTAGGCAGGACGAAGAGCTGATCGGCATCGCCCCACTGATGCGCACGAATGGAGTGCTCTCCTTCCTGGGCGACACCGACCTCTTTGATTACCACGACTTCTTGGTCAAAAACGGCAAAGAGGCCGAGTTTTATAACGTCCTGTGTGAGTACCTGATTGAGTTGGACTGGCATACCTTGGAGCTAAAGTCGCTGCGGGAGAGTTCCGTGGCTCTGGAGCGATTGAAAATACTGGCCAGCCAGAAGGGATTCAAGACCGAAATTGTGGAGGAGGATGTCTCCCCTTTCGCTGTGTTGACAGACACCTGGGACGAATACCAGGCAAGTATGCGCAAGAAAAATCGACATGAACTGCGTCGCAAGACGAGAAGACTCGAGGCTGGAAATAACGTAAATCAGTACTCTTGCGGCGATCCTGCAACGATAGGCGAGTGCATGCCGGACTTTTTCCGGCTGATGCGCGCCAGCAGTCCAGACAAAGATGGGTTTCTGACAGAAGAGCGAGAGCTCTTCTTTAATGATATGGCCAAGAGATTGGCGGAAGAAGGCATATTTAAGCTTTTCTTTATGGAGGTCGATAGCAAGCGAGTAGCCTCCTGCATCGCCTTCGATTACGGCGATGCCTATTTGCTATATAACAGCGGATATGATCCTGAGTATTCTGCCCTTAGCGTAGGACTTCTTAACAAGGCTTTTTGCCTGAGAGAGGCACTGGAAGCTGGCAAAGGCACCTTCGATTTCCTCAGGGGAACGGAGCGCTATAAGTATGATCTTGGTGGTCAAAACCAGATCGTCTATCAGATGACGATCAAACGTTAGTATCGTACCAACTAATTTGGGGGCGGGTACGTAAGCAGAGACCGGTTAGGTAAGGCCCCTCGGAAACTTTTTAATCTCCCATACTGGAAAAAACAGGTACCTCGGTACCTTTGTCAATGATGGGCAACAGGTAGTCCTTGGTCCAGTTGGAGATCGGTCGGAGAACTCGTATATGTATAGACTGGCGATGTTGAGCTTCCACGGATGTCCCGTGGCACGCCTTGGTGAAAAAGACACTGGCGGCATGAACGTATATGTAATGCAGCTGGCTCGAGAATTTGGCAAACGTGGGCATCAGGTGGATGTATTCACTCGTTACCATGATCCCATGGACCCGCAAATAGTGGAATTGGGAGAAGGAGCCAGAGTCGTTCACCTGAAGGCTGGCCCCTACGATACAACCAAACAGAACCTGTTTCAGTTCGTTCCTGATTTCTTGAGTGCGCTTGAGGCATTCCGCATAGAACAAGGCATAGAGTACGATTTAATTCACAGTCACTATTGGCTTTCCGGACATATAGGCATGGCCCAGAGTCGCATGTGGGATGTCCCGCACGTCGCGACCTTCCATACGCTAGCGAAGACGAAGATGCGCGCGCGGGCTGGCGAGCAAGAGTCTGAGATTAGGTCCGGTGTGGAGCGCACCGTAATGGAATGCGCCGATGGCCTAGTGGTCTCGACCGAGATGGAGAAAGATGATCTGATCAGCCTTTACCAGGCGTCTGCCAGCAAGATCAAGGTCATACCGGCCGGTGTGGATTTGGAGTTGTTCTATCCAAGGGACAAGAACGACGCCAAAGAGAAGTTGGGTATTTACGAAAATAGGGTTATTCTATATGTAGGGCGCATCGAGCCTCTCAAGGGTATCGACATTCTAATCGAGGCCGTTGGTTTACTTGAGGACTCGGCGGACACCAGGTTGGTGATAGTCGGCGGTAGCCTGGAAGAGGACGTCGAACTGGAAAAGCTCAAGGCTCTCTCGAAGAGGCTAGGCATCCAGGAGAAGGTAACTTTCGTCGGATCTGTTGCTCAGGATATGTTACCAGACTTTTATAGCGCGGCCGACGTATTTGTGTTGCCGTCCTACTGTGAGAGCTTTGGCCTGGTGGCTCTGGAGGCAATGGCCTGCGGAACGCCCGTCGTAGTTTCCAGAGTCGGCGGACTGAAGACCTTTATCAAACAGGGTGAAACTGGTTACCTGGTGCCATGGCGGTGTGCTGAGCCCTTTGCACAACGCTTGGACATGCTGTTGGCCAATCCTGCCTTAAAAGAGTCTATGGGTAGGGCGGCTAGGGCCCAGGCACTGGATATGAGCTGGAGTGGAGTCGCAGACCGCATACTGGATTTCTACTCCTACCTGATGGCTGATACGTGGGAAAGTGCTGCTGGAGCATGATAATTGAACAACGGGTCGGGGCAGTCTCAATCAAAGCATAGCGCAAACGAAGACGACTTGCCGCAAGAGTCCTTCTACCAACGTGGGGAGCGTCATTTTTGGCGTAGAATTGCATCGGGATTCTTCGTACTTGTCCCCCTGCTTGCCACTTTCCTCATCATCCGTTTTGTCTTCGGGTACGTTGATGGCCTTTTCCGAGGCGATTCGGGTCTCCTAACCAGATGGATAGAGGGTACCGTTCTAGACTTCCCAGGCGTTGGTGTGGCATTCACAATCGGTCTGCTTTACCTCATTGGTCTGCTTGTTGCGGCCGAATTCGGTCGCAGGGCTGTCAATTGGCAAGATGCAGTGCTGTCCCGGATACCTATCGTAAAGAGTATATACGGCGTCGCAAAGCAGGCTACTGACAGTCTCGTGTCGCCTTCAGGGCACCAGTTGAGCCGTGTCGTCTTCATTGAGTGGCCAAGGGAAGGATTGCTGGCTATAGGCTTTATCACCGGGCATTGCCCTTCACCTATGAAGGACGGGACGGACCTTCTGGTTGTCTATGTACCCACGGTGCCTAACCCTACGTCAGGTAACTTGGCTTTTGTTTCAGAGGACAAAATCGTGGAGTCTGAGCTGACAGTTGAGGAAGCGATGAAGATCGTATTCTCTGGCGGTATGGTGCTACCCGAAACGATGACTGTGAAACCGCCTACCAGTCATGCCGAACTGCCCGGAGCCTAGAAACCGCCGTTTGGTACTTACCCACCACAGTGTTACAGTCGACTGACAGAGACTCTAAGCGCTATTTACCATAAACTTCTTTTCGTACCACAGTGTCTCGTGCACCTTAGTGAATCCAAACTTGAGATATAGCTCCCTGGCAGGAGCATTGTCTGAGTCGACCTCAAGCTCAATCGAATCCACGCCCTGGGCCTTAAGGTACCGCATTCCGGCTGCCACGATGGCTCTGCCGAGGC
>CAJWRP010000358.1 GCA_913046025.1 uncultured Chloroflexota bacterium | reverse complement strand
CGTCGATGATCTCGTTTTTGTTGAAGCCGATCAGCGGTCGCAGGATTGGCATGCGCACAACGTCGTTCACAACCGTGATGTTTTCCAAAGTCTGTGACGCTACCTGTGCAAGGCTCTCGCCTGTGACCAGCGCCGTTGCATTGTGTTTGCGGGCCAGCGCCTCCGCGATGCGTACCATGAATCGCCGATAAAGCACTACACGGTACGATGGCGGCACAGAGACGATTATCTGCTGTTGTAGCCTGCTGAAGGGTACCAGGTAAAGCTCCGAATTGTACTGGTATCGAGTCAGCATCTGGGCCAACTCCTCCGCCTTCTCTATGGACGAAGTGTCTACCAGCGGGTGGCTATGAAAGTGAACAAACTTTGACGTGCTTCCCCGCTTCATCATGTACCAAGCCGCCACCGGTGAGTCTATACCTCCGGACAGCAATGCCATAGTTGTGCCGCTCACCCCCACGGGCATTCCACCGTAACCTTTCACCTCGTCGAAGTAGACCAGGATGCCGTCGTGGTGAATGTCCAAAAAAATTTCCAGGTCAGGGTTCTTCAGCTTTACGGTTGCTCCGGTCATCTCCTGCACAAAGGTGCCCAAATCGCGGTTGATATCGAACGAATGCGCAGGGAATCGCTTGTCGGAACGGTGTGCTGAAATGCGAAAGCTCTCGAATTCGCGGCCCTTTAGCTCGTATGGGAGCAGAGTCTTGACCTCGTTAAGGTCAAGGCCGAGCTTGTGTGCAGGAAAGAACTTGGCCACGCCAAAGCAGTCGCGGATGCGAGTTGATATCTCTGGCCAGTCTGCGTCTTCGCCCAGTGTCATGCCAACCAGCATGTGACCGATCCAGACCTTTTTAACACCAGTGCCCTTTACCGCCTGCTTCAGGTTGCGGGAGAGCCGTCGAATGAACATGGGCCGGTTCTTCCCTTTGAGGGCCAGCTCATGGAACTTTATTATCACATTATCCATAGTGTCGATAATTTAACTTGTTTTGAAATTTTCGGATGGCACAATTTTTCGCATCTTTCGAATGGGCCAAAATGTTGGTTACGCAAAGGCCCTTGCGAATGGCCATATCAATTAACGTTCGTGGTGAGCGCCGATTTCATCGAACATCCGTGACAGAGTCGGGACCCGTCGACTCAAAGACCATTTGACTCGGTCCATTATAACGTTATCCCTTGGGTAAGCTGTGCCTGGGACTGGCGTGTTTGAGCACGTCGGGGTTGACAAGGTTGTCTGGCATCTTGCCCTGCAGCACCGACACGACTTCTCCAGCGGCTCGCTCCTCTAGCTCCAACACAGCCTCTTGCGAGAAGAAGGCCACGTGGGGCGTAATGATGACGTTGTCCAGCTTGAGCAGCTTGTTGTCAGGAGAAGGGTGCGCGTCCACTAGCACGTCCAGACCTGCGCCACCAATGCGGTTGTTGCTCAGGGCGTCGTGGAGGGCCTCCTCGTCGATCAGCGGGCCTCGCGCGCAGTTGATGATGAACGAGGTCGGCTTCATCAGGGCCAGCTCCCTCGTACTTATAAGGTTTTCTGTTTCCGGTGTGAGCGGAGAGTGAATTGATATGAAGTCTGACTCCCTTAATACGGTGTCCATATCTGTAATGGTTACGCCGGTAGGAGCGGAGTCGGCTGGCACGTACGGGTCGTAGGCCAGCACATCGAGGCCAAAGGCCAGTGCCTTTTGACCAACCATCCTGCCGATGCGCCCGTAACCCAGCAGTCCCATCTTCTTCCCTCGCAGTCTAAGCATAGGCATATTTAGTGGAACGCTGCCCCATCCAGTAGTCCGGACGGAGTTGTCGAACAGGGGAACTCGCCGGTTCCATGACAGCAGCAGCGCCAGCACATGGTCGGAGACTTCTTCGACGCAATAGTCCGGTACATAGGTCACCGCGATGCCCAACTCTGTCGCTATATCCACAACGATGTTGTCGAATCCGACTCCGTAGCGTCCTATCACGACGCAGTTCTTGGCTGCCCTGACTACCTTTTCCGTGACCTGAGCAAAGCAGGTGAGAATGGCATCCACGTCACCTGCCATGGATGCCAGCGTGTCTTCGCTGGTGTCAGGGGCCTCGATTAGCTCGGCGTCGATCTTGGCCAAAACGGCGCGCTCGGGCTCAGTGTTGGGCCATACGTAGTCGGTCACTAATACCTTGTAGGACATCAGAATCCCCCAGTTGATTTTAAATAGTTGGCACTTGCCCAATCGGAAATGTTTCTGTTGGCCTTGGGAAAGTAGCCGTCACATAATAGCACTACTTAGTCGGGCTCATCATTGGATTGAACATGCATCCATCCACAAATATGTCGAAGAAGTCAGGAGTGGTTTCCAGTTCCACATGCTCAATTTGGCGGACCATCGACTCCATGCGTTTTCGCAGCTCTCCCGAAAGCAGCATAATGGTAGCGCCCTCCAGAGACGTATTGCCTACTTTGATTATGCGCTCTGGAGGAAGGTTAGCTATAAACCCGATGGCCACGGCGTTAGTTTCGTTAATGTAGTTGGCGAAGCCACCAGCCAGGTAAAGTTTGGTAATTTTCTCCATGGGCTCGCCGTATTTACGCATGACGATGAACTGCCCGGCATAGTTGGCGGACTTGGCCTGCGCCAATGCGCTGATATCCGCTCGCGAAAGTGTGAGACCGTTTTCGGGCACAAAGGCAAACTCCATCTCACGATTTTCCAGCACGCCCAGTTCCGTCATCTTTCCCGTTCGCCTAAGTTCGGACAGTAAATCGACCAGTCCAGAGCCGCAGATGCCTTGGGCCGGCGCGTTTCCAATGGTGTTGTAGTTGAGACCTTTGTCGTCGAGCGTAATAGACTCCACTGCTCCGTCGTAGCCCGGCATGCCGTATGTTACTTGCCCGCCTTCGAAGGCGGGTCCGGCGGGGCAGGACGCCGTCATGAGCCGGTGCCGGTTGCCAAGTATCACTTCGGTGTTGGTGCCAACGTCGACCAGCATCACCAGGTCGTCTTCCATGTCAATGGACACCGCCAGCAGGCCTGCAGCAACGTCGGCCCCAACGTGGGAGCTGATGAGAGGCCCTCCGTAGACATTAGCGTCAGGAAACACCCGTAAGCCCAGATCCCGGGCGCCAACGTTCAGCGCTGTAGTCTCTCGCTTGCCAGCCAGCATCTCCAGTTCTGTCACTGACTTGTATGGACGCTCCCCTACGGATTGCACATCGATACCGAAGAATATGTCCCGCATGGTGGCGTTGCCAACGACCACAATCTCGTAGATGCGCCGCCGGTGAAAATTCAGACGCCTTGTCATGTCGCCGATCTCGAAATTGATGGCGGAGAGGATGACCTGCTGTAGTTCTCCCTTGAATGGCCCGCCGTCGTAGGAGATGCGGTTCATGATGTCGCTGCCGCCGAAGCGCTGCGGGTTCTCGAAAGAGGCTG
>CAJWRP010000357.1 GCA_913046025.1 uncultured Chloroflexota bacterium | reverse complement strand
TTTGTAACAAATAACCAGTACAGCATTTTCGTAAACCCTGTGCAGCCATGCTACGGGGGGATTCACCGCTGATACTGCCATCGTTGGCAGAAAGTTAAGTCTGACATTTCTCCCGTGGGTTTGGAGTAATCGCCCTGGAACTTGGAGATATACAGAAGCCCTCAGCGAAAGCAGATCAAAGGCGGCGATCAAAGCCGAAAATGTCCATTCATGAGTCGCAGTTTTGATTTAGACACGGCTCTAATCGGTTACCATGTTTCTTGTGCTTACCTGCGATCCTATGAACATCTATGGATACGCAGATGCGATAATTGGCATAGCCAAAATTCAATGCGACACTGAGGAGATTCCCGCTTGAGTTATTTTACCGGTCTGGCCTTGCGTCGCCGCCCGGTTACTATTCTGACCATTATCCTGATAATGGCCATGGGCGTATTTGCGTACAACAGTTTTCAGAGAGAACTGTTCCCTCAGATCGAATTCCCTAATATCACTATTCTCACCTTGTATCCCAACTCTGATCCAGACACAGTGGTTCGGGATGTTACGAAGCCCATAGAAGACGCTATCTCTGGCATTTCAGGCATCGCAGACATCCAGTCGACATCTGGCGAGAACATCTCCATCATTCTGGCGACTTTCGAATTCGGAGAAGATCTGGATGAAGCTGAAAGAGAGCTGGAAAACGCCATTAACGAAATCGATTTTCTGTCTGGTGTAGACGACCCGACGATCGTCCGAATCAACAGCGACACCTTCCCTGCGATTCAACTTAGCGTGCTGGGCGATACCGACATTCCGGGTCTGCAGCGAATACTGGACAACATCATCATTCCCAGGATCAACAGAGTCGACGGTGTTTTTAGAGTCGACACCCTGGGCAAGGTGGATGAAAAGCTCTTCGTAACGGTGGACACGGACAGGCTGGTAGCGCTCGGGCTCAGCATTACCCAAGTGGCCAATGCTATAGCTTTGAACAACACTAGCTTTCCTGCCGGAAGCATCAGTACTGAAGGCTCATCCATTGCGATAAGGACGACTCACGAGTTTGGTTCGGTCGATGATATTCGGAACCTGACAGTCGGATTTGAGAACGCTACCGGCGGACCCGTGCAGGGTGCGCGAACAGGTGCCCGGCCAATTCTGGTGTCAGAAGTCGCGAAGATATCCATCAGCACTGCTAACCCTAGGACCATCTCCCGCACAAACGGCAAACCCAGCCTAAGCCTTGCCATCCTTAAAGATTCGGGCGCAAATACGGTGAACATCACTGAAGGTGTAATTGCGGTCATAGAGGACCTGGAGGAGTCAGGCGAGCTCCCAGAACACATGGAATTGCTGGTGCTATCCAATGATGGCCCTGCTGTAAAAGAATCCCTTAACTCCTTGCTGCTGGATGGGACGATTGGATTTATTTTCGCGGTCATGGTCGTCTTCATATTCCTGCTAAATGTACGTCCTTCTTTGATGAAGGGCATAGGCATGGCCCTTCGACCTACGACAATCATCGCTATATCCATTCCCCTCAGCATTTTGCTAGGCATCCTGTTCATGTCCTTCACTGACATCACCTTAAATTTCATGTCGCTTGCCGGACTTGCCATAGCGGTAGGTCGTGTGGTGGACGACAGTATCGTGGTATTGGAGAACATGTACCGCCACATCCAGAGGGGCGAAGACAGGCTTGAGGCAGCATATGAGGCCACGAAAGAGGTAAGCGCCGCAATCGTCTCGTCTACCCTTACGACCGTGGCCGTGTTTGTCCCTCTGGGGTTCATACAGGGCCTGGTGGGAGAGTTCTTCAGCCCATTCGCTCTGTCGGTAAGCCTGGCAATGATCGCCTCAACCATCGTTGCCATAACGGCGGTGCCGGTTCTCGGTGCTCTTTTGCTGAGGCGTGATGGCCAGGCCGTGACCGGGATTGGCATGAGCGACGACGATATCGAGGACTCACTCATTCAGCGGCTATATTCACCAGTGCTGATCTGGTCCCTTGGTCACAAGTTCCTCACGCTACTTATAGCGGTCGTCATAACCTTGGCCGTGAGCGTTCCTTTAATGATGTTCGTCATTCCGGTTACCTTCTTTCCCGCAGGCACGCCTGAATTTCTAACAATCGACATAGAGCTGGCCACCGGGACATCCGTTGAGCGCACCTTTGCGGAAGTAGTCAATGTTGAGCAGGCACTGGAAGACTTCGAGGGACTGGGCTTCGTTGAGACTTACCAGGTGACGCTTGGTGCTTCCGCCAACGAGTTTGGTCCCAGCGCAGTTAGCGGTGGTTTTGAGATGGCAGGCTTCATTGTGCGCCTCAACAAAGATACCGTGCCGGATGATATCGGGGATCAGATTCGGGTCCGGATGCCCGTGGCTAACGACCTATCAGTCACTGTGCGGGAAATATCAGGCGGCCCCCCTGCGGGTGCCCTGGAGATCAACGTAACGGGACCTAATTTCAGTGATATTTCGGCCGTCTCCCGTGACCTGGAGCAGCGTCTTAGTGAGCTTGATGGCATCATCAATCTCGCTAGCAATATCTCTGAAGCCAAAAGCGAAGTGGTGATTAGGATCGACCCTGCAAAGGCTGCTGAGTTCGGTCTGACCACCGTCACTGCAGGGCAACAAGTAAGCCAGTTCATCGTAGGCAGACCGGTTTCCGAGATTGACTTAGAAGGCGTGACGATGGACATCGTCCTACGGGGTAGCCCCAGCGATATCGACGATATTAACAAGCTGAAAAACCTGACCATTGAGGGGCCGTTGGGTAATACCAAGCTTGGCTTAATATCCAGTATTGCCATCGAGGACGGTCCGATTTCTATTTCTCGATTCGACAGTGAAAGGTCTGCCAGCATAAAAGGAGATATCGTAGGAGAAGACACTCAGGCCATAGGGGTAGAGGTTGACGTAGTTATAGCGTCTTTGCCTCTGCCGCCGGGAGTAGAGGTGAAGTCAGGTGGTATTTTTGAGCAGATCAACGAAGGCTTCCAGGACGTCTTCATGGCCATGGTTGTAGGAATTATTCTGGTCTACCTGGTGATGGTTGCCAGCCTTGGTTCGATACGAAACCCATTTATCATTGTGCTGAGCTTGCCTCTGGCGGTAGCGGGTGCGCTCCTTGCCCTAGCCATTACAGGCCGAACCCTCAGCCTTTCTGCGCTGATGGGCTTCTTGCTCCTAATCGGCGTGGTAGTTACCAACGCAATCGTACTGCTGACCTTTGTCGAGCAGCTCCGCGAGAGGGGGTACAGCGTATACGATGCACTGGTACAGGGCGGGCGCATTCGCTTGAAACAATCCAAGACTTCCAACGCGGTCAACGTGCCGATCGTGGAGCCGCTGCGCGAAGCCCTCGACGCTGGCCCGCTGGGCGAGCTGCTGGTGCTGGAAAACAATCGCGGCACCGCGTTCACGGCCAAG
>CAJWRP010000356.1 GCA_913046025.1 uncultured Chloroflexota bacterium | reverse complement strand
TCTCCGGTGTGATCAAGTGAGAGTAACCCGCCTCCATCCCGGATCACATACCTGCTTAAAGGAAAGAAAATGGTGCGCGATACTGGATTTGAACCAGTGACCCCCACAATGTCAATGTGGTGCTCTACCCCTGAGCTAACCGCGCAATCCGGGCAAGATGTTTACACTGACGGTGGGCGATTCTCAACCCCTTTTAGAAGCGATTTCCGGTTATGCCATAGGATTAATGTCCGGCAAGTCCAGCAGGGCCGCGCCGTAGTTTTCGTAGGCAGAGCTGCTGACCATGAAGTGCTGCGCCGCCGCATTGATGTCACGAAGGCATCGCTGAAGCACACCAGGGCGATACAAGGCGGAACCTCCTGCATAGCGGTAAGACCTGGTGACCACATCCACGGCAACATCGGTGGCGTAGGCAGCTACAGCCCTCATTTCCGACTGCAGCGCCAGCCCTGGGACATTGCCGGTCTGGCAGACGTCCCACGCCTTTTGGTTAACATCAACACAAAGGCCATGGGCTGACCTCAGTTTGAAGTCGCATTCGGCCATATCTCTCTGAAAGGCGGGTCTGTCCGCCAGAAGTGACGGCGGATAGCCCCTTCGCTTCTCCGAGGCGTATTGCATTATTTCGTCCAGTGCATGCCTACCGACGCCCATGGCGAAAGCCGCGTGCTCGTTGGCAACGTAGCCCGGCCTGCCCATGAGGTAGGACACCCCTCCCCTTTTGGGCTGCCAGGCCTCGAAGTCCCAGGTAAACGCTTCAGGAACGAACAGGTCGGTGACAGAGACGTCGTTGCTGCCGGTGCCAGCCAATCCAGTGACGTCCCAGTTATCGAGAATCGTGGCGCTGGATGTGGGGTAGACCAGCATCAGATAGGTTGGCGATACATCCGATTGCTCCACGGTAAACGCTCCGGTGGTTAACCACTGCGAATGTCGTACACCACTAGCAAAGGGCCATCTGCCGTTCAACACGTAACCGCCGTCAACCCGCCTGGCCTTTCCCTTCGGCATGGCGACGGTGGCCCCCTTAGGAACCACACCATCCTTGAAAATCTCCGCCACCGCTTCGTCGCTTGCAAAGGCCGCTGGCTGACCTATAGACGTCGCGCCTATCATGACACACCAGCCAGCGGATGAATCCACACTGGCTATCGCCTCCAGTATCTCGAACTGGGTCACAGGATCTGTCTCTGCGCCGCCGAAACTTTCCGGCAGCTTTAGAGCGAAGAGTCCGGCGTCAAATATAGCATCTACTGCGGCCTGAGGAAGCGTGCCGATCTCTTCCGCCTTTTGAGCACATGCCTGTACCACATCTCGTACACCTTCGACGGCGTCCAACAGGAACCATCGCTTGTCAATAGGGTCGGAAGGAAAAATCGGCAGCATATTTTGAATCCTCCGGGGGAACTTTGCGACCTAGACATGGCTAATTGGGGTACACAGATGAAGTTGCGATCACGCGAATTATAGCCGGGAGACCGTACATTACACTAGAGACAAATAGAGCACCAAATCAAAAAGGCAATTTGTCCAATTTAGTCACTGCCGTCGATGGAACGACAATGACATTCCGACCTCGACCTAACTTGCTGGAGCATCTAAAAGCTGATAGCGGGAGGAGTACTTCCTTTCCTTAATAGAGAAACTCACTACGGTGGCGAAGGCCAGAGTTACTCCAGCCAACGCGAATGGCAGGTCGTAATTACCAGTAACGTCCCGCAGTATGGCTGCAATCTGTATGGATGCCGCGCCACCAATCTGATGTGACATGAAAACAAGGCCGCTGAGCACCCCAACGTTCCGTATCCCGTACACGTCTGCGGTGAGTGCGGTAGTCAATGGCACGGTCGCTAGCCACGCCATACCGCCTACGATGGCAAAGCCAAACAGCCCCCACATACCTGGCGCAAGTATTAGGATAACGAAGCCTATTCCGCGAAAGGCGTACACCAGCGTCAGCAAATTCTTGCGGCCAAACCGGTCGCCAAGAAAACCAATACTCAACACACCAATCAGGTTCATCAGGCTGAGAACGCCGAAGGCAGTAGCTGCCATGGAAGGCGAAAAGCCCTCTTCAACCGCGTAGGGCACAAAGTGGGCAGACATCATGGTAGTCGTTATGCCGCATACCATGTATCCTCCCAGCAACTGCCACATAGGTACCGAGCGAAAGGCATCTTTCCAGTCCCGGCTCTCCAAAGGGCTTTGTCGTCGCGCTTGAGTTGTTACACCGTCGTCATCCAGCGACATGGGGCTGTCGCCGTCAGGCAGCAGCCCCATGTCGCTAGGGTCGTTGCGAATGAAGATGTAGATTAGAGGCAATGCCAGTCCCAGCATAAGCAGTCCCAGCATGAGCCAGGTATTGCGCCAGCCAATTATCGGCATCACAAAGGCGATTAAAGGGACAATCAGTAAGCCACCTAGAGAGCCTCCTCCTGAAATCAAAGCGATAGCAAGGGACCGCCTTCGCTGGAACCACCTCGACACTAGAACACCCATGGTATTCATCGTGCCAGCACTTCTGCCTATAGAGATGAATATGCCGAATACAATGACAAGGAAAATAATGTGGTTGGTTAGAGTCAGAGTGGCTGTACCTACACCCATGACTAATACACCCACAAGAATTAATTTACGTCCACCTAACTTGTCGAATATGCGACCGATTATTGGTTGCGATACACCACCGACGAGAGACGACACCGCCACTGCAAGCGAAATAGTGCTCCTGCTCCAGCCGAACTCATCACTCATAGGAATAACGAATACGCCGAAGCCGCCAACTGCCCCCATGGCCAACATGGTTACAAAAGCGCCAGTCGAGACGATGAACCAGCCGTGAAATATTCCGCCTGAACTCGATTGATTCATTGCTTAAGCCTGCTTCCTTCCGCGATTTGCAGACAATATATCCGTTCGCTGTTGAATTTGCATCTAATCCAACGTGGCAATGGCCGGAAAGCTACTCATATTGAATCCGGACTAAAACCGAACCTACCTGGATCTACCCGAACCTATAGGAAGGGCAGCGCATCTTAAGTGAACTAGACTTGAGTGGACTTGTATCAAGTTTATTGCTATAATTATCTTAGCTTGAAGGTTTACTTGAGAACAGTATCCGTTAGTATAAGCGCTCGGCAGGTCCACATAAATTGCACGGTCGCCAGCGGCAATAGCTACACATTAAAGAGGAAACAATATGGTATCTAGACCAGATAACTTCACAGACTCCGCCAAAGAGGCTCTGCAGATTTCCCAGGAACTGGTGCTGCGCTACAAGCACACCGAATGGGGCTCAGAGCACATTCTCATGGCGTTACTGGAACAGCAAAAGGGCGTACCTCTGCAAATTCTGCAGGAGATGAACGTCGATATAGGATCGCTAACCCAGCGACTGCGTGCCCTGCTGGACAAGGCACCCA
>CAJWRP010000355.1 GCA_913046025.1 uncultured Chloroflexota bacterium | reverse complement strand
CGCTGCCGCAAGCCGACCATGTCTCCAGCTTGATAAGGCACTGTCCTTTCTCAATCGTGGGTATCTCTACATCCATTACTTCGAACTTCTTGGGGCTAGATATCCGTGCTGCTTTCATAGGCCTCTTATCGATCCTCCTGCCAATTTACAAACTCGAAATTCCGCCCCATTTAACCATTACGACCTGTTCATGGCAAGTTTACTGGCCCATCGCCAACTGGTTAACGCATTTTGACACCCCTGCGAACTCACGTTTATACTTGCCTCTTTAGAGGGGAGAAAGCATTTTGACGACAATACTACTGGAGCCGGTAGACGCCGTTAGCATTACCAGCATTGTCGACAACGTCAGCGACATGCTTCTGGTCGACCAGGGTCCGGCCAAGCGGCCATCCATGAGCGGCTCCGGGGCTGACCGCATACCCGCAGCATTCCTGGAAGGTGGCGTTGTTGCAGACCCTCTAAAGGCAGAACACGGCTTCTCGGCCCTGATCTCCATTACCAAAAGCGACACAACGCATAACGTGCTCTTCGACGCTGGCATCAGTCCCGACGGCGTCGCCGAAAACATGCTTCGCCTGGAGTTCACCCCAAAGGACATCGAGGCCATAGTCCTGAGCCACGGCCACTTCGACCACACAACGGGCATGGATGGCATAGCCAAGGCGCTGGGCGGAACCGCCAAACTCCCCGTCCTGATTCATCCAGAGTTCTGGAGCAGGCGACGACTGGCAATACCCGGACGTACTCCCATGGAGATTCCTTCCACCAGCAAGTCAGCCTTGAGGGAAGCCGGGTTCGAGATCATCGAGGAGCGCCAGCCATCGTTCCTACTGGATGGCTCCATCCTTATAACTGGAGAGGTAGACCGGACTACAGATTTCGAGACCGGATTCAAGATTCATCAGGCGTTCCACAACGACCAGTGGCAGCCCGACCCATTAGTTCTGGACGATCAAGCGGTGGTGATAAACGTCAGAGGCAAGGGCCTTGTGGTGATGACCGGCTGCGGCCATGCGGGCATAATAAACATCATCAGGTACGCACAGAAACTCACCGGGGAAGATAATATATATGCCGTGTTAGGCGGTTTTCATCTTAACGGACCTTTTTTTGAGCCAATCATATCATCAGTAATCGAAGCCCTAAAAACCTGCTCACCAGAGGTGGTGATGCCTAGTCACTGCACTGGCTGGCGGGCGACCCATGCCATAGCTGCTGCCTTCCCCAGCGTATTCATCCAAGGCAGCGTTGGCACCAGGTTGGAACTTTAGAGACAATCAGAAAGATCTATATAGCTATATAAGGAGGAAAAATGGAAATCGTAAAGAAGGACCAGAACCCAGCAGAGGACCGCTCCGACGCACCCATATTCTACGGAGGAAAAGTTGAGGGTCGCTCTATTGTCGGAGGAGGCATGAGCACCTACTTCAACTTCAACCAGGTGACCTTTTACAACGGCTCAAAGAACTATTTTCACGAACACACCAGCGACCAGATCCTCTTCGGCCTAAGCGGAAAAGGATACGTTGTCAACGAGACCGAGACTGTCGAATTCGAAGCAGGCGACACCGCTGTAATTCCAGCAGGCGAAAAGCACTGGCACGGCGCACAGGACGGCCAGGATTTTTCCCACATCTCCTTGACACACCCGACCAGCGAAACGACAGTTTACCCAGACTAGTCCAGCAAACATAATTTAGCCGCCAGAATTCAGTTGCACCCTCACAAGGAAAGAGTGGATTCCCAGATGATGGCCTAGTGAACCCCATCCCTCGACAATGGGGATGGATGTGTCGCAATCGGGCGCGGCCAACTTAATAATCAGGCGGTACAAAAGTACCGCCTGATTATTGAGAGTACAAACTTTTTGGCTAACTATGGCTTGGGAATACCATCCTCTAGGCATCTATAAACGACGGCATTTTCCTCAGCCAAATTACGCAAGCCCACTAGTCGTTAAGGAAGGTTCTCTTACCGGGTCTTATAGTCCAAGTGACCAGTAAATTATTGCAACCTACCCATCGGGCAAGTCATGGATGGCGCAAGTCCCTACGCTCAAATTCAGCCTGGGGCCAAATGGGACAACCAGCAACTACGAAACCGACGGCCGTTTGTCGTCCCAAGGCCGTGCCCTCTCAAAGGCCGTAGACGCCGCAATCACCGTAGCCTCATCGCTCTTCCTGCCAACAAGGTGCAGACCAATTGGCAATCCATCCGAATCAAATCCACACGGCAAGCTGGCTGCCGGATGACCTATGGTATTTATAGGGTGCGTGAAGGGTAGACTGCTCCAGCCCTTCCGATTTGCGTTCTGCTGGCCATTGATAACCTCTGGCGGATACTCGCGCACCGGGAAAGCCGTCGTCGCCATGGTAGGTGAAATGATCAGATCGTAACTGTTGAACACGTTATTGAACTGGTTAATCATCCGGTCCCGCTCGCCCAATGCCCTGGCGAAATCAGCAGCGGTGTATTTGGCACCATCCTCCAAAGCCATACGCCCGTACCAGGTTAATGGGTCTGTGGCATCGTCCAGCAGGTGACCCTGCGTCGCGAAAATATTGCTGGCGAAGAACACCCACCAGGTCTCAAAAGGCGACTCCAGGACTGGTCCCGCTTCTTCCACGATGCACCCCATCTCCTCAAAAGTCTTCACTGCGTTGGCACACGCCTCCGCAACCTGCGGATCGACGCCCGCGTAGCCGTAATCAGGACTCCACGCAATCCGCAGTCCTCTCACGTCCCTGTCCAGCGCGGCCATGAAGTCCGGCACCGACTCGTTCAGCGAACCCACATCTCTAGGATCATGTCCGGCCAACGCCTGCAGCAAAATCACAGAGTCTTTTACCGTGCGAGACATGGGCCCCTGCTGGCTGGTAATGTTGACTATAGGGGGAGAGGCGATACCAGTGAAACTCGACACCCTTCCCTGCGAGGGCTTGATTCCATAAGTCCCGCAGAAGCTAGCGGGAATCCGAATGGACCCACCCCCGTCTCCGCCTGTGGCCAGCGAGCAAAGCCCAGCTACGACTGCTGCACCCGCCCCTCCGCTGGACCCGCCAGACGTGCGTTCTGTGTTCCAGGGATTGCGACAATCGTCGCCTAACCTGTTCTCCGTGGCACCCAGCAGCCCGAACTCCGGCGTATTAGTCTTGCCCAGGATGACAGCGCCGGCTTCGCGGAGCAGCGCCACCAGGGTGGCGTCATCGCCGGGGCGCCGGCCCTTGTGCAAGGCGGTGCCGTTCTCGGTCGGCATATCGGCGGTGTCGATGATGTCCTTGACGGCCACGGGAACGCCGTTCAACGGGCCGGACGGCTTGCCGCTGAAGTGGATTTCGTCGGCCTTCCGGGCCTGCTCAAGGGCATGGTCCCGGTCGAGATACTGCCACGCGCCGATAACGTCGTCGAACTCGTCGATCCGCGC
>CAJWRP010000354.1 GCA_913046025.1 uncultured Chloroflexota bacterium | reverse complement strand
TAGCTAAAACGACGTCTGCCCTGCTTGCAAACTGGTAACATGCGCGATTCATCACGCCGGAGCCGCTTCCCAAAGCGAGAGGATGCTTTTCCGGAAAAGCGCTCTTGCCCAACATTGTGGTGACAACCGGCACCTGCAAAAGCTCAGCCAACTCTATAAGATCGTCAGAGGCCTCCGCGTACAAGACACCTTGGCCGGCCAAAATAATAGGATTGTCAGCTTCTAACAGCGCCTTGGCGGCGTCCAAAACATCCTGTGGATTGCCTTCCGAAGCAGTCATCTTGATGGGCGTGTACGATTCGACGCTGGAAGCATCAACTTCAGCGTTGGCTATATCAGCGGGAATCTCCACCATGACAGGCCCCGGCCTTCCGCGCTTGAGTGCAGCAAAGGCCCTACGCATGGTATCGACTACAGTAGCCGGAGAGTTCAGTTGCTCGATGTACTTGGTGACGTCCGCATAGCTTTTCATGGAGCTAAACATAGGGTAAACGCCCTGCCGGTCCATTGGGTGCCCCAGAGGCAGTAGCAGCATTGGCACACCGTCAGAGAAGGCCGTGGCCACACCGGCAAAGGCGTTCTCTGCGCCTGGCCCATACTGCATTGCAAACGCGCCCGGAGGATTGCCATTGGTAACACGTGCATAACCGTCCCCTATGCCCACTCCGACCCGCTCCTGCCGGCATATAATGGGCCGAATGCCTATCTCGGCAGCGGCTTCGATAACTGGTGTCGTTGGGAAGGCGCTCAGGTATTGTATGCCTTCTTTTTTCATGATTTGGGCTATGGCGTCAATCGTTCTCATGGAGTGGCCTCCCAGTAAATTGCCAAATTACGCATATATGCAACGAATATAGCACAAGGGCCAATCGCGGTCACTTGAAGGTCAAAAGTTCAATACGAGACAAATTAGTTTAATTCGGTAACAAACGAGGGGCTTCAATCAACAAACTCTTGTACTAATCCACGCCACCGCTGGAGTTGAACTTTGCAAGCAGCTAACGACATTACAAACGCAGCCATATCAGGCCAAACCAAACAGGCGCCCGACTGCTCCTGAAATGATCCTAATGAGAAAGAGCTTCCCGCCGAATCTCATCCCTATTGAGCGGGTGGTCCTGTTGCGGATCGTGTCAGGCGGCCCCTACTTCTTCTACTGATTTTACCTAGCGTGGAAGCAGTATAGAGATCACACCAATGAAGAGGTCTACCAGTTCAGTTCTGGCATACCATGACACAGTCCATTCCAATCTACGAGCTCTTCCGAGTCCACACCCACTTGGGAGCATTTGCAGACCTCATGAGCAAACACAGCACGCCCTCCACCATGAGGCCTAAGGGGCCGTCGCTGTCATACTTATTAGCACTTTGCTGAGCCTGGCATCCTGGCTAATAACACTGCAAAACCAACTTTCACAAGATCAGGCTCTGACACTGCTTGCCTTAGCGATTGTACAAACCGCAATAGTTGCAGGGCTGTTGGTAGGCGTTCGATCTATCTTGAACAGTTACTGGAACTCAATTTCAAGCAGTGCAAATCGTTTCAGAGTTGGCGCTGGAGAAGTTTTCCTGGCGATTCTGGGGAGCATATCTTGGCTCTTCATAGTTGCTGCGATTGCCAGTGAGTCGTTTCGATAGCTGTGATTACAACCCTTACTCCTTCGAGATATTAACCAGCAGCTTGCCAAAGTTCTCGCCCCGCATCATGCCAATGAATGCAGCAGGTGCGTTCTCAATGCCTTCGACGACGTCCTCTTTGTACTTGATCTTGCCCTCGCGAATCCAGCTAGCGATGCGCCGACGGCCCTCGTCATGCCTCGCCGCGAACTGGAATACAAGGAAGCCTTCCATTCGCGCCTGATGGGTGGTAAGCAGACGGACATTGCGTGGACCTAAAGCAGGTTCGGCCAGGTTATATTGCGATATCTGTCCACAGATGGCTATGCGTGCGAAGTCAGCCAGGTTCTCCATGACGGCATCAGAGATGTCCCCGCCGACGTTGTCAAAGTACACATCAATGCCCAGCGGACAGGCCGACGCCAACTCTGACATCACGTCCTGTGTCTTGTAGTTGATTCCCACATCGAAGCCAAGCTCGTCGACTATGTAATCGATCTTCTCTTGAGTGCCCGCGATTCCGATAACTCGGCAGCCCATTATCTTGGCAATCTGCCCAACCACCTGACCCACCGCGCCCGAAGCTGCCGACACCACGACAGTATCGCCGGGCCTAGGCTCGCATACATCGAGCAGACCGAAGTAAGCCGTCATGCCTGGCATACCCAGGATGCCCAACGCTGTCGATAGCGGTCCCAGCGCCGTGTCGACCCGAAGCAGGTTGCGCCCTTCCGAAGTGGCATACTGCTGCCATCCCAACGGGCCGACCACCAGGTCGCCCACAGCGAAGGCAGGCGTACGCGCTTCAACAACCCGCCCGACGACTCCACCCACGATGACGCTGCCCAACTGCACCGATGGCGCGTAAGACTGCACGTCCCGCATACGGCCTCGCATGTAAGGGTCCAGCGAGAGCCAAATTGCCTTTATCAGCACCTCGCCCTCTCGCGGCTGAGGTATAGGCTCCTCCACAACCTCGAAGTCTGATGGCCGAGGATAGCCGTCCGGACGTGACTTCAGGGTGATTTTTGTATTTGATTCTTTGTCCATTTCCCCACTCTTTTTTTCGAATAACAAGCTTTGTGAAATTTTCAGAGACAAAACATCTAGTTGGACGCAACACAATATCGAATCTTATCCTTCGAACACCATCTTGTCTAACAATAGTGTCCTTCATCACACAAATTTTTGCCGAGGGTCGCGGTCGGAAATACCATGTCGCCATCTGACAACATGGCGCTAGTAAACGTCACACCCCTATAGCAAAGCGATTCGGCATGCCCAACTACCAGCCATTGAATCTATCTTCACTCTGTAACGCCGGACCTGAAATCCTGGGCAGTCGAGAAAGACCTCCGATAGGAAGGCAGGAGTTTCATGGGCTGCCGTTTCTCGTCGGCGACGAAGGGACGACTGCTGATGAGCAAAACTTCATACTGATGAACGATAGCTCCGGCAGCTTGACAATTCCAGTTAACAACACCGCCAACAACGTCGTATTCGTGCACAGAGTTCTAGACACAGAGATTCCAGAGGGTGGACCCGTAGGAAATGGCGTCGCAGATTACGCCATTCATTACGCCAATGGCCAGGAGTCGCGATCGCCAATTCGAGAGCGGTTCGAGATCGGTCTGATGCCAGCGGACGAGGACGGCATGCGGGTCAACATCGCTCTGCGAAGTGTGCCCTTTCTAGCCTTAGGCAACGTGAAGGACGCTTTACCCGGGCGATACGAAGGGCCTTGGGAGGAGACGGGACGACGGCAGACGGAGCTATCTACCCTGGGCGCTTCCGAACGCAGCTATTTTCTGTGG
>CAJWRP010000353.1 GCA_913046025.1 uncultured Chloroflexota bacterium | reverse complement strand
GGAAGAAGTCTTTAAGTGCTGAACTGCGAAGGATATCGTCCGCAACTTTGTCCAGCCACCTGAGGTGACGGCGGCCTGGAACCGCTCGTGAGTCTCCTGAACAGTAGCGTCGAACAACACGACCATGTTGTACGGTGCCCCGCAAAACACGACTTGATTGTGAAATTTCGAAACCTTCTCCATTTCGAAGTCCCTCAGGAGAACTGTGACACTTCCGGTTGTGTTGTAGGAGTTCAGTTCGAGTTGATATACTCGCGAGAAAGTAAGACTTTCAACAGGAGCGATTCCTATGCCACGATTGACGCCGATCATCGAAAGGAAGCAAGTAAGTGGAGATGCTTTGACCTCCTTTGACGCCATCATCGACTCTAGGGGTAATATAAACGGCCCCCATTCCATGATGATGTACGCGCCGAAGGTTGCCCAATGTTCTATTGGCCTCAGCGATTCTCTGCGCTTCGGCGGCAATCTATCCGATCATGACACCGAACTTGCGATAATTACCGCCGCCCGACACTGGGATTGCGAATACGTCTGGGCCGCCCATTCCGTAGCGGCCTTGCGGGCCGGGGTGAGATCCGAGGCGGTGGAGATCGTCGCAAACGGGGGTGGCTTGGAGGGCCTAACCAAAGAAGAGGCTGTGATAGTGCGCTACGGACGAGAATTGATGGATGGCCACCAGGTTTGCCAAGATGCCTTTGACGCGGCCATGCAACAATTTGGCGAGGCCAACACCATCGTCCTGGGAGCGCTGATGGGCTACTATTCTTTCATAGCCTGCACTCTACTTGCCACAGATATGAAGCCCGCCGAAGGCTCTCCCGTTTTGCCTAAGAGGGTATAGATCAAATCGCCAGTATACACTGGAGACTTGGCACTCCCAATGGCAATGCTAACCACAGAGGTGGATAAATACGCAATTCCTACACTGTTGTGCCTGACACCTTTGAACGGCAGTCCAGGGGGCTGTTTGGCTGGATGACAGTAAAGCTTACTATGCAGTCATAGTGCTCGGCCTACCCGTCACCAGCGATCACCATACCCATCCCTGGCATTGGCTTAATATTCGCTTAGCAATCTTCCAAACCCGTAGATCTTATCTTGGATTCCGTATCCAGTAGGGCCATCATGGCAACTATCATCACTGTCCATATAATGAATAATATGATAAAGCCATCCGGTGCTGCCAATGCAAATGTTGCGGCTTTGTGATGTAGTAGTCGCGAGGCCGGTACCAGTTTTCCCTGGACTTTGGCGTGCTGATTGATAATATTGGTGGTGGAAGCTTTCGCACTTCGGAAAAGGAGATTCGATTTGGTATCCGAGATATTAAGCAATGATGAGATTATTCAGATGGCCAGGCGCAACGTCTCCCAGGGTGCCTGGGATTACATGGTAGGCGCTTCAGAATCTGAGACGGCTATGCGGCGCAATCGACAGGCGTTTGATGAGGTAGCGTTTCGTCCCCGAGTGCTTATAGACGTATCGCACGTTGATCCATCCACAACTTTTCTTGGTCAAAAAATGAGGATACCGGTGATGCTTGCCCCCATTGGCCATATGCAATCTTTTACTCTAGGTGGGGCAGCTACTCCGACTGTGGCTGCTGCGGAATT
Organism: uncultured Chloroflexota bacterium; assembly: GCA_913046025.1. The sequence goes on along the minus strand of CAJWRP010000353.1, from coordinate 1,821 downwards.
CGGAACCATTCACGTCATCAGTTCCACAACAGAACCTAGCATAGAGGATATCGCGGCGGCGTCAGGCGCACCCAAGGTATTTCAACTTTACGTACAGGGCGACTGGGAATGGACAAAAGAGATCGTAGGCCGGGCCATGGATGCTGGTCATATTGCTCTTTGCCTCACAGTGGACACTGCACGTTATAGTCGCAGGGAGAGGCCTATGCTGAGAGGCTGGGTCCCACCCTCACGAGGCAGCTTGGTTGACCCTTACTGGCGAGCGTCCGTCACATGGGAAATGATGGCTCGAATAAAGGAACTATCGCGAGGACGCCCCTTTATGGTCAAGGGTATAGCAACGCCTGAAGACGCGGTAATGGCGGTGGAACACGGTGTCGATGTCGTATGGATATCAAATCACGGTGGTCGGCAATTGGATCACGGAATTGGCACAATGGACATGCTGGTGGAGATACTGGAGGCAGTTGACGGTCGTGCGAAGGTCGTACTGGATGGTGGAATCCAGCGTGGAAGCGACGTTGTTAAAGCCGTTGCTTTAGGAGCCAAGGCTGTCGCAATTGGGCGACTCCAGGCGTGGGGCCTAGGCGCTGCAGGAACCGCTGGTGTTGTACGCGTGCTGGAGATATTGGAGGAGGAAATGCTGGTAGCCATGGGCCTCGTAGGTGTGACGTCCATCGACCAGCTAAGCCCGGCTTACTTACGACCGGCCAAGCCTGTCACTCATCCACACGAGATGAGTTCATGGGTGAATATGCCAATCGACCGAATAACCTAGTCTCGCTAAATTTTGTCAGGGCCCTTTCAGCCCCAAGCGAGGCAACATATCAAGGGAACTTTTAGAAGAATGGTGGAACTCATAGTCGGTGTTGCAGGTAGGTGACTGAGATCATCCGATTGTGCGTATGGAGGTTCTTCAGACTTTAAACGTAATTTAATCGATCCCAATACATTGAGAAAGCAAGAAAAGGGGTGGAATTCAACTATACTGCCACGGAATGGTGGAGCCAATTCGACTAATTATAAAGTCGATGCTAGGTTAAGAAGTGATGCGTCTCGCTGTCGATAGCACTGGGGGAATGCCCAGCAACGAGGTCTCTGACCTGGTAAGAATTTCGGTTTTTTGTGCCCGGGAGAGCAAACCAAGGCTTATGGGAATAAGGAATCGGTCTAGTTGAGAGTCCGGCAGCGGGAATATTCCATGACTCTCTACCAGGTATTGAGTGGCGATTATCATAAAAGGCCTGGGCAACAGGCAGAGCTCGCCATTGGCGCTGACCTGAAATTCAACCATGGCCTCTAAGAGAGCGGCCTAAGTCCTTGCGTCAGTTCGGTTGATCTCGTCTGCAATGAGAATATTCGAGAATACCGGCCCTGGCTTGAACTCAAACAGGTTCTGCTGCATGTTGAACACAGACGTGCCTGTAATATTGCTGGGCAAGAGGTTGTGCGGACATTGCACTCAGGAAAAGCTACCTTGGATCGACTGCGCCGGCTGCTGAAGGAGTCGCTGATCTAAAGAGCTTTTTGGGCTCCGTCCTCCGTGTTCATCATCTGCATTGATGTGGACATCTGTCCGCCCTCACTGGATATTATATTTGGACAGGCAAGCTGTCCTGACTGTTCCAGTATGTCCGGATAAACCCCATCCGAACTCCTGGAATTAGTAAGTCGTAATTAATGTAATCTGGACGTCTTAGTAAATCCACGTAGGCGATACGTGACTTGGTAGGCGATAACACCCACTGTGGAAACATGGGGCTACGTGGGGCCGTTTAGCGGTGGAGGGGTTTCTCGTGTTGCGATAGGCGGTGAGGCAGA
>CAJWRP010000352.1 GCA_913046025.1 uncultured Chloroflexota bacterium | reverse complement strand
TCGATGGCTATAAGCTAATGACGAACTTCCGGACTCAGACAGATGCCTACGACGTGCCTGTGGTGAACGAAAACGTCGTGTCGATAGGCAGAACGGACGACTGCTTCGAGGCCACTACTGAAGGCGGCGAGGTCTTCGTAGGCTCATCCGTGATACTGGGCCTAGGCAGGGAGCGGCGCAGGCTGGGACTGCCGCATGAGGACGAGTGGATGGGGCGCGGAGTGTCTTTCTGCTCGACGTGCGATGCGCCACTTCATCGTGGCAACACTGTGGCGGTAGTCGGTGGTGGAGACGCGGCGGTTAAGGGCGCAATCCTGCTTAGCAAATATGCGGACAAGGTCTACGTTATCTACCGCCAGGGCCGATTTACCAGGCCGGAGGCTGCCAATCTTCGCCAGATGGAAGAGCAGTCAAACATTGTTACGATATTTAATACCAATGTTATCGAACTTCAGGGGCAGGACGGGCTTACGAGCGTTGTCTTGGACCGGGATTTCGAGGGAAATTCAAAACTAACGCTGGATGGAATCTTCATAGAGATAGGCGCAGACCTTAGAGGGGAGCTGCCAAACCAGTTGGGATTGAAGCTAAACGACATGAACGAGGTCATGGTGGACAAGTTCGGTCGCACTAACGTCGATGGCGTGTATGCGGCGGGCGACCTCACTGACGGCGCCGGAGACCTGAAGCAGACGATAACGGCGGCGGCGCGGGGCGCTATGGCAGCAACTGCGGCCTATGAGTACGTCTCTGAGGACGGTAATCGCTGTGGCTCTCACTCGACCGGGTACGATCTGGCCGCCGCTGACTAACAACTTTGAATTGCCTACAATGCAAAATTAATTGTGGCAACCTCTGCCTGGTATGTCCCACACAGCCTCGACGGAGCCGTCGCGCATGGCAATATACTGGTCCCACCTATTCACCATTATGTCCTGCTGCCCTGATATAAGCTGGAACTTGTCGCCGACCTTCAGCGGCATGTCGCCCTCGGATTTCAGGACGATGTGCTCCTCTTGTAGGGAGTCGATTGCGACTCCGGACATGCCAGCCAGTTGAGGTAGGACTCCTCCTGGCGAGCCCAAGCATCGGGTGCCAGTGTCTCCTATGGCGACGCCCGGCCTTGGCGTGCTGATAACCGTGCCCAGAATTGTGGCTGCATACTCGAAATCTTCCATGTAGCCGTAGCTGTGAGACATCAGGGCATAGGTGCCGCCCTCGACCTCAGTGACGCCGGGGATGGTCGCGCACAGGTCGTATGTCCAGGTCTCGCCTGCTGACACAACCTCGACCGGCATGCCGTCCGCAACGATGGCGTCTCTTACATCCAACGCCGTCTGGATCATCCGACGGCCCTCGATGAAACGAGTCTCGCGGTCGGGAGAGCCCTGGGCCGCCTGATGGCACATTACACCACGAAAGTCGATTCCGGCAGCGCCCGTTGCCACGCGGGCCAGGTCGACGCCAGTCTGAGTATTGCGAATGCCAGCGCGGTGCATCTGTGTATCAACTTCGACCACAACGCCTATCTTCACCCCGTGCTCCACAGCTATTTCGGAGAGCTCCCTGATATTGTCAGCGTTGTCAGCCGCGACCATTATCGTGGCTCGTTTGGCCAGGGTGCAAAGCCTAACAATCTTGTCCCTGGTGACGACCTGGTTTGGTATGAGGATGTCGTCGATTCCACCTTCCACCATGACCTCAGCCTCGGCGACCTTAGCTGTACAGACGCCGCCAACAGTACCGCCAGCGCGGATCTGCATGTGGGCTAGGAGAGGACTCTTCAGATTTTTTGTGTGAGTCCTCATCTTGCACTCGCTGTCTTCGTAGGTTTTGGCGATGAGGTCGTAGTTGTGCTCCAGTGCGTCTAAGTCCACCATCAGACATGGTGTGTCCAGATCTGCGATACCTGTGCCAATCTGGGGCTTATAGTTATCCATAATTCTGTCCTCCAGGCTGAAGGGCGGGTGCCCTGTCTATGAAATTTCTGGGATTCATGGGATTAGCGATAGCGGCCGCGAGCACTGATTTCCAGCACGGTTTCGAGCTTGCCGTTGCGGACTGCCTGCATGTAGTCGTAAACGTTGACGGTGGCGCCGATCTCGAAGGGCGTGTACCAAACTTTTTGGCCAATGGAGAAGTCTGGGTTGTTGCCTTCGTCCCAGGTAATGTTGCCGTGTTCGGCGCTCAGGCTGGCCAGAGTCACGTTAGGGAAGTCATCAAGACTTGGGAAGCCTGTGTCGTCGCCGGTGGCCTTTTTCCCGGTGTCCAGGATTGCCCTACCCGGTTCTGGCAGGCTGGTCACCGTGGCCATTACCTTGGCGGCTGACTTGAGTCCAGGCCTGGTCGCGCTGTACCGATGGTCCATGAGCGCATACGTGCCTGCTGGAACCTCGGTTACTCCAGACATGGCCCCGGCAATCTCGTAGTTGTGAGTGCCGCCCACGCTGACCACGGACACTTCCAGCCCTGCGGCTTCCACCATCTCCCGAGTATCCAACACGGGCTGAATGCAATTCTTGGTCTGTGCAGATAGCTCCTCCGGCGTGTCCGTAATCAGGGTTCCTTCGTAGGCCGTGAGACCAGCGAAGTGTAGACCCTGTGACTGAGAGATAACCTTGGCAAGGTCAACCGCTGGCTGACCCGGTTCTACGCCGCAACGCTCCAGCCGTGTATGGATGTCCACGACGACGTTAAGCGTGACGTCGGCAGCCCGCGCGGCCTCGGATAACGAGCGCACGTTGTCTGCGCTGTCCACTGCCACCGTGATCTTGGCCCGGTGTGCCAGTGCGCAAAGCCTGACTATCTTCTGAGCGGTCACAACCTCGTTGGCGATGGCGATGTCAGATATGCCCGCCTGGGCGAAAACCTCCGCCTGCCCAACAGTCGTCACACTTATACCGCCGACAGTGCCGCCGGCAGCCAACTGCTGGTGGGCAATGGCGGGGCAGCGATGCGACTCTACATGGGGACGCAGCTTTGCGGTCTGTCCTTCAAAAAAAGAGTGGACCTTGCTGATATTCTGCTGCAACTGTTCCAGGTCTAGCACCAGAGCCGGAGTGTCCAGCTCCTCCATTGGCGTACCTATTGGTTTTATTATTGGGCGTTCCATATGAGACTCCTAGCAAGGAAAGAGAGTTTATGGCCTCGAATTTCATATACAAATTTTCATAGCGGAAATTTCGTGGCAAGACCGAGAATAGCATAAGGTACTAACCCAGTCCATGGGCGATTGGCGGCTAGCAAGCGCCGTGGTATCATCGCGCCAAAATCCCAGTAGTCCTTTGAGGTGTCACATGATAGCCATAACTGGCGTAACTATGATCGACGGCACAGGCGACCAACCTGTGGAAAACGCGACTGTACTGATAAACGAAGACAAGATAGAGGGGGTGGGGCCTGCCGGCTCAGTTCAGGTCCCGGCGGACGCAACAGTAATAGATGGATCTGGAATGACCCTGTTGCCCGG
>CAJWRP010000351.1 GCA_913046025.1 uncultured Chloroflexota bacterium | reverse complement strand
CCTGGTGTCGCGAGGGTCCACGCCAAGTCCCAACTGCTCATACGCGTTGGAGCGTCCCGTGCCGAACTCAACGCGGCCGTCGGTGAGCTGGTCCACCATAGCAACTCGCTCGGCAATTCTGACCGGATGCGCGTGCGGCAGGATGGATACGCCGAAGCCTATCCGGATGTTCTTGGTTATCTGGCTCAGCGCTCCGAATAGTACCTCAGGGCAGGGTGATCCCGAGAAGCCCGTAAGGAAGTGATGTTCAACGAACCAGAGGTTATCGAAACCCACCTGGTCGGCTAGCTGACACTGCTCCAAGGTCTCCTTATAGAGAGTATTCCAGTCAATCTCAGTGCCCTGGTAGGGCCGTTGTGTCTCGTAAAGTAAACCGAATTTCATGTAGTCACTCCTTTTGGGCGAGGCTAAGTCTGCTTTTTGCGGCATTATACTCGCTGTGGAGTTAAATAACAGAGTCGAAGACATGCTGCTAGGACGTGGAATTCAATACTAGTAATTCCTATATCTGTCTGCTTGTACGTGTTATCATCCCCGGCAATATCTTTTTTTGAATTACTAGGCATCTCTGAATTCGGCATGGGTCTATACAGCAAGCACTGGAAAAAAGACCTGGTCACGTAAAGGCACTTTCGTTGGTTAACTTAGATTTTCTCAACGCTCCCTCCCGACAAATAAGCAAAGCTAATTTCCACTACGCTTGGGTCATCGTCGCTGTGTTGGCCATGGTCCAGGTTATTGCGCTTTCCATCAATTTCGCAGGCGGCGTGCTGGTGCAGCCGCTGTCTGATTCGGATGGTCAGTTCGGGTTCAGCCTTTCCAGCATTGGTGCTGCATTTGGCTTGTACTTTCTGACTGCGGCGATTTTGGCCCCCGTCGCCGGGTGGATGGGCGACCGTTTCGGCGCACGCAAAATGATGATTGCAGGCGCGGCCTGGTACTGCATCGTCTTAGTCGCCGTCGCCTATATGCACACATCCTGGCAACTCATGATTACCTTCGGTGTGATGCGAGGAGCGGTCCAGTCAATCTTCATGGTGCCACTGATGGCAGCTGTGGCCGGCTGGTTCCGACGGTCACTGGGACTGGGAACAGGCATTTTGTGGGCCGCCTCCGGTATTGGTCCCTTTGTGATGGCGCCGCTGCTGGGCAACATGGTTGTCAACATAGGCTGGGAAGCGACGTTCCTTGCGATCGGGCTGGTTGCCGGCATCCTTCTGTTCGCCCTGGCAATATTCTTCAGGGACAGGCCTCAGGACCTGAATATGAAGCCCTACGGAATGACGGATGGTGAACCATTGCAAGCCCGTATGGCGTCGAACATAGAACATCTCAGGGCCAAAGTGTTCAACAGTCACGTCAGACGCACAAAGGCGTTCTGGAACCTGCCGGCCATCCACGGACTGGGTTGCGCAGGCCACGGCATTGTGATGGTGTTTTCGGTTCCGTTGGCGGTGGAAAGAGGTATAGGGTTAACAGACGCTGCATGGATTCTGGGAATAATATCGCTGGTCAGCATATCCAGCAGGCTATTGACTCCTATTTTGGCGGAACGGCATGGCACCAAGGCGGTAATGGCAACTTGCTTGGCCATTCAAGGCCTGGCGGTTATCTACCTCTTCTTCGCCCAAAGCGCAATGGACTTCTACATATTCGCCGCCATATTTGGTATAGGCTTTGGTGGAGAATGGACGGGCTACCTGGTCATCAATCGTCAGTATTACGGCACGGGTCCAATGGCAAGGGTCTACGGCTGGCAGATGTCCGGCGCTCTAATGGGACACGCCTTTGTGAGCTTCGTGGCTGGCATAATGCTGGACCTGACTGGTACGTACAACTCCATTATTGCGCTGTCGTTGGTCGCAAGCCTTGGGGGAGCACTTGTAACCATTCTGCTGGAGCCGACTTCGCACATGCTGATTGGCGACTGGGAGGAGTCTTTGCCTGAAGAGGCCAGAGAAGTCGTGCCCAACGCAGCAGGAGCTTCCGACTAGGCCTAGGGCTTGATTGGCGCCTTAACTGTTGGCCGTTTAGTCACATAGTGGCTGGGCAGCCATTGTCAGGCCAATAATCCAAAAGTATCTTCGACTCACCGTCAAGCACATTAATTCTATGCAAAGTTTATGTATTTTAGCTTGGACAGATTGTCCTACTGGATGAAGGGGTCTTTGCGTTCTGGAGGAAGCATTTGGTAAACGAAGTTCGTGGCGTTATAGCTAGGGAGCAAGGCGCAGCCGTCACTGTGGAGACGGTGCTTGTGCCTGATCCTGGACCTGGTGAGGCACTTGTGCGAGTGCAGGCATGTGGGGTTTGCCACACCGATCTGCACTATCGCGAAGGCGCTATCAATAACGAGTTTCCCTTTCTGTTAGGCCATGAAGCCGCTGGAGTAGTCGAGAAGATTGGAAACGGCGTATCGAACGTCGAACCGGGCGACTTCGTAATCCTGGCATGGCGCGCGCCCTGTGGCACTTGTCGTTCTTGCTCAAGGGGTAGGCCGTGGTACTGCTTCGCCAGTCGCAACGCCGTGCAGCCAATGACGCTGACTGACGGCACCAGGTTATCGCCAGCCCTGGGCATTGGCTCCTTCGCTGAGCTTACGCTGGTGGATGCTGGTCAGGCCGTCAAGGTCGACTCTCGGGCCGGAGCCGCCGTCGCAGGGCTGATAGGGTGCGGCGTAATGGCTGGTCTGGGCGCGGCAATGAATACAGGCAACGTTTCACGGGGAGATTCAGTGGCCGTATTCGGTTGTGGCGGTGTAGGCGATGCGGCCATAGCGGGTTCACGGCTGGCTGGGGCGCATACAATTATAGCTGTGGACATCGACCACCGAAAGCTTGAGTGGGCCAAGGACTTCGGCGCGACTCACACCATCAACTCTTCATCTACAAACGCCGTGGAGGCTGTGCGAGAGCTCACCGGTGGCAATGGCGTGGATGTGGCTATCGATGCGGTGGGACTGCCGCAGACATATGAGCAGGCCTTCTACTCGCGGGACCTCGCCGGCACTGTGGTGCTGGTTGGTGTGCCGAGTCCGGATATGAAGATAGAATTGCCTCTCATTGAAATCTTTGGCCGGGGCGGTTCCCTTAAATCCTCGTGGTATGGCGACTGCCTGCCGACGCGGGACTTTCCCATGCTTATCGACCTGTATCTACAGGGTAAGCTTCCGCTGGACAAGTTCGTTAGCGAGACCATAGGCATCGATGATGTGGAGGAGTCCTTCCACAAGATGGAACGGGGCGAGGTGCTTCGGTCTGTGGTGGAGTTTTAGTTTTAAATCTGCTTCCCTTAACATCAGCGGAAGCTTCTACAGCCTTGGTCTTAATCTGTAAACCATCAAGCGCTTCTGCAGAATCGGTAAGTTGAAGGGCAGAAAAGTGAACAACGGATGGCTCCTCACTATAAAAGAGGTGGATTCCTTCGCCAGTACTTATAAGGACACCCGTGGTCGACCCGCCAACGGACGAGCACAGCGGAATGGAGC
>CAJWRP010000350.1 GCA_913046025.1 uncultured Chloroflexota bacterium | reverse complement strand
GAGCGCTAATACGCCCGCCATTGACAATCCGGACACGTACAGACTAATACGGTCCGTAATTAATCCCGTTGCGGCAGGCATTGCGGCTATCGAACCCAAAAGGCTACCAAACTAATAACCACGCCCCTTCATTGTGTGTAGCCCTTTGCCTGAGCGGCAAGCAGTCTTAGAAGTCCAATTACTGCAGCCCCCGCTCCCACGGGAATGGCAGCATATTTCAGTTTTGCCATACCGCCCACAAATCCGACTACAGACATGCCCACCGCTGCAATTCTGCGCCTACAGGTAACACAAGATTTGGGCCGCGTCGGTCCAATACGATAGCTGCGACTAAGGCTGATATTCCCGCAACTGAAAAAGCAAAGCTTACAAATCCGACCTGTATCGGCCTGTAATGTTGCAGATCATGGCGGAATGTGGTGAGTAAGTTAAACCCCGTTAGCCCGCCGGCGATGAATACGACGAAAGCAATCAGGGCGATAAGGGCAAATTCACCACGAAATTGATTCATGGCCAACCTTTAACCCAAACGTGAACGAGAGGGTTGTCTAAACGCCGACTTTTGTTGCCGCCTCGTGCTGCTCGTCGGCGTGGTAGGAGCTACGAACCAGCGGGCCCGACGCCACATGCTTAAAGCCCATGGCATTGCCCTCTTCCTGAAGCTCCTTAAACTCGTCTGGTGTATACCAGCGCGCCAGCGCGGTGTGTTTGGGAGAAGGCCTGAGGTATTGGCCGATTGTCAACAAATCGCAATCTACCTCGCGAAGGTCTCGCATCGTCTGCAGCACCTCGTCCCAGGCCTCACCAAGGCCAACCATCATGCCAGACTTTGTAACGGCGTCCGGATCAAGCTCTTTAGCCTTTGCCAGCAACTGCAGCGACAGGTCGTAATTACCCTTGGGCCGCACTCTAGGAAACACCCTGCGCACCGTCTCTATATTGTGGTTCAGAGTTTCTGGGTTGGCGTCCATCACCGATGCCAACGCCTCCCAATCGCCCTGGAAATCTGGAATCAGCACCTCGACCTTGCAGGTCGCCAGGCGTTTGTGAATCTGGAAAATGCATTGGGCAAATATGAATGCGCCACCGTCAGGAAGGTCGTCCCTATCCACAGAGGTTATGACGGCATATTTCAACCCAAGCCGTTGAACAGTTTCGGCCAGCCTGACTGGCTCCAGCACATCTACTGCCAGGGGCTTGCCAGTATCCACAGCGCAATAAGTACATGCCCTGGTGCATATGTCGCCCAGAACCATGAAGCTGGCAGTCTTGCGGTCCCAGCAATCGCCGATATTCGGACAGCGAGCCTCCTCACAAACGGTGTGAAGCTGGGTGCTCTTGAATATCTGTCGTAATTCCAGGTAATTGCGCCCGCCGGGAGCCTTTACCCTTAGCCAGTCCGGCAGCCTGCGCTGTGGTCGAGACGTCATATTGCCCTCTATCAAGCCTTCACCACATCATAACAGACGTCACCTTCTGCTCACTATGACCGCCCAATCCTCGAGCCTCTCAATTTGGGCCAAAAATCCAGCACTGTGATACGATTTGAAGGTCGCGAAGTGATAAAATCGCACCGATAAAACACGTGGGGTTACGGTCTGAAAATGGCGATTGTTAGCCAAAATGAGAAGGCAGAGCAGCAGGAAATCGCTCCGCTTGAACTAACGAGCTGGGGTAGCCTGGGTGATACGCTAGCCGCATTCGAGGACGGCACGATAAATGTGTTTGGCGGAATTCCAGGCGAGCAGGTTGAAGTTCGCATATTGAGGTATCGTAGACGGCGGCAGGACCACGTGTCTGGCATCGTAACGCGGGTTCTTACACCATCACCCCACCGTGTGAAAGCGCCATGCGGTTACTTCGGAGCATGCACAGGCTGCCAGTGGCAACACATCGAATACGAGCACCAGCTTGAGCTGAAGCGGGATAGAGTGAGCGATAATTTTTCGAAATACTTTCAGCTCCAAGCAGTACAAATTTCTCCTACTTTGCCAAGTCCGCAACTGCTGAACTACCGTAATCACGCCCGATTCACGGTGCGAAACGGCGGGCAGATGGGCTTCATTAACAGGCTCAGTCGAAGATTCGTGAAAATAGACGAATGCATGATAATGGATCCTGGCATTAACGAATCTGTGAGCGCATTGCAGGACAAGGTCGCCGAAACCACTCAGCTATCCATACGCCTGGGCGTTAACACAGGCGATTGGCTGATTCAGCCTCTCATGGTAAGCAGTGAAATCACGGTCAAAACAGGCCAGACGCATTACACCGAAAGCCTGATGGGCCACAATATGCGAATAGCATCGCCGTCATTCGCCCAGGTAAACACGCCTCAGACCGAACAGATGATGAAACTGCTCCGCGACCGGCTAAGCCTTACTGGCCAGGAACTCCTTATCGACGCCTACGCTGGTGTAGGTACCTTCGCCGTACTCTTGGCCTCATCCGTACGCAGGGTCATAGCCATCGAAGAGTCGGCCGCTGCAGTGAAGGACGCTGCGGTGAATACTGATGGCATCGATAACCTGGACTTCATCAAAGGCAAAACCGAGGACGTGCTGAGGGATCTGGGCGAGACCCCGGACGTGGTCATCCTGGACCCGCCACGGGTGGGTTGCCACCCTGATACTTTGCAGACGCTCATATCGCATCCCAGCAAGCGCATCGCATACATCTCCTGCGACCCGGATACACTGGCAAGGGATTTAACGATCCTGGTAGACGGCGGTTACCAGGTCGAATCGGTTCAGCCTATAGACATGTTTCCGCAAACACACCATGTGGAATGCCTCACGGTGCTGAGACATAACAGAGAGGACGACCGCGTATGACAGTCCTTCGGGCCGCATCATGAGTCCATCATTACGCCGAATCGCCCTGGCCTCTAGCTCTCCGCGACGACGAGAGATCATTAAGGGGCTGAACACTCATGTGGATGTAATCGGTTCCCAGAGCGAAGAGCCCTCACCAAATGAAGGTGAGTCGCCGTCTGACTATGTGCAACGTCTTGCTGAATTGAAGGCCCGTGGCGCTGTCCCCACCGCTGGGCAAACCATAATAATCGGTGCCGACACCTCGGTAGCGCTGGGCAAAACAATCATGGGCAAGCCCGTTGATGAGGCCGAGGCAGAACGCATGCTAAGGTCCTTGCGTGGCCAGGTGCACGGCGTTGTAACCGGCGTGGCTGTGCTGGACACCCGGACCGGCATGTGCCAAACCATTTCCCGGTCCAGCGATGTACACCTCAGGGAATACTCTGACGACGAGATGATGGCGTACATAGCATCAGGCGAACCTATGGACAAGGCTGGAGCATACGCAGTCCAAGACCAGAACTTTCGCTCGGCTATACGTATAGATGGCTGCTACCTCAACGTTGTGGGGCTGCCCTTATGCGACACCATAGCACTATTGGGTAGAATGGGTGTAGAGACTGGTATAAGAACGGGATGGAAGATTCCTGAAGAGTGCGAAAACTGCGAGCTGTCGGAC
>CAJWRP010000349.1 GCA_913046025.1 uncultured Chloroflexota bacterium | reverse complement strand
AGAGTTGTGGAGTTGGTAGCGTTCGCGGAGAACTTGCAATTAGCTCCGGTTCAGCTACAAACTTATGGTTCGAGACCTTCTCCACATCCGTAGGCTATACTGCTCCCGGATGCAGGGTCAGGTGAGGTGGAATGGAATCTAACGGCAAAGAGTCCCAAGGGGGACTAGGTAGAACGGGGGGGTAAGGAGATTAATCTCAAACTCACGATTACGTTTCTTTTCCCCACAGCATTTATGTTGGTAATGACAGGTTGTGGTGGAGGAAGTCAGATTGATGATACCCCGACCCCTGAGGCCAAAGTAGCGGCTAAGGTACAACTTGAACCGTCACGTCCGAAGGAACCGCCCAAGCCAGAACCAACAAACCCACCCGCAGCTAGATCTAACCCAACTGAAGCTATATCTACGGCAAAAGTAACGACGACGGCCATGGAAGTGTCACCCACTCCTTCCAAGATACCATCTTCCGTGACTCCAACTTTTTCACCCGCGGCGACGTTTACACCGATGCCAGTGACAGCCAAACCGACCCCAACTTCTTCACCCACAACGACGGTTACACTGATGCCAGTGGCAGCCACGCCGATACCAACTTTTTCACCCACAACGGCGTTTACACCGATGCCAGTGGCAGCCACGCCGATACCAAATTTCAGTGAACCCCTCCACAGCGAGGACTTTGAAGACGGTCCCAGCGAGAACTGGTCGCTAGAGACCGGCTGGCAGCTCTCCAAGGAGAATGGAAACACCGTGCTGCTTGGTCGAGACCATTACTGGGCGAGCCTGACTCGAGGAGCTGATTGGACCAACTATGCGTTCAAATTCCGTCTCAAATTGCGCTCCGAGGCCGTGCATCTCAACTATCTAATTGGGGAAAACCCATTCTCGCGCTACATCCTCAGCTTTAGTGAACGAGGACTCAGTTTAACCAAGCAGGTTGGGAATGACTTCACTGACATGATGGATAATTGGAATTCCTATCGTCTGAACACCTGGCACACGGTGGAAATCAAGGGCTTTGCAGGACACCTGCAGGTGTTGGTAGACGGCGTGCTCGAGTTGGACTTGACCGATGACAAGCCTTTGCTCCAGGGAAGGATCGCCTTCGAGTCCCTCCATGGCTCCGAAGTCCTCATCGACGATATCGAGATTTGGCGGCTCACTGAGCCCCTGACCGCACCCCAAAATCCCAGCCTCGCCAGCTTGGCGGGCTCCATCACGGACCTTTCCGAAAGATGGATCGACCCCAACAATATGCACAACTACACCTACCAGGACCGGGACGAAGTGCCCCTGGCGTCTAGGATCACGGTTTCGGCTCCAGATGGGAGTGGCAATATCTCCATCACGGGGGCGCCCGGTGCGATCCCAGGCATGGCTGCCGAAACCAATAGGCACTGGCTACGTGTGGTGTCCATCGACTGGGGTGAGGAGACGTGCGTTCAGTACGGCCCCGACGGGTCTTTTTCTACACAACTACCTGCGGGCCCGGGCACCACCATAATGTTGGGAGCCACCAACCTAGGTTCTTGCCAAGGACAGTGGATTGAGGGTACTGCCGCGGCTCTGGTTAGGGTCCCCGAAGGCGTGGACCACAGGACGTCGTCAGTCCCGTTCTCGATCTCAAGTAAGAATTGGTCTGCCTTGGGAGAGCTGGATGGAAAATCGCCGTATATAAAAATAATCCGTACTGACGACTCCGGTCAGGCCTGCCTCCTGCCTCGCCTTCATGTATATCGGCTATTCGACGAGGAAGGTGAGTACGCGGGTCAGGTAAACCTCAACGTCCATGGCCCACCCATGACGCCCTCCGGCCTACCGATAGAAACTGATCAAGGAGAGGCAGGATACTGGGCCCTTGTCAAACTGGCGATTCCGGGCAAGGCGGTCGCCGAGCAATGCCTGCAATCTGAAGCGCGGTACGGGCTGCAGGGCTGGACGTCATCGCTATCAGTCGGGTGGTACCGGCCGCGGCTCGTATTTTACGTTTTGGAACCTGATGGTTCTGAGTCGTTTAGCTCAAGCATGGAGTCAAGTATCGACGGGATCGAAAACAACACCGGCATCGGATATTTACCACTGGTAGATGTCGGTAATGCACAAACGCCTCGTATTCCCGCGACCTTGTTGAACGAGAGTCCGAGCTGGGGCTCGGGCGGCATCCGGGGTATCGTAGCCAGAGAGGATGAGGATCGCTTCGCTCTGGGCTCAAGGAGGGCCGCTCAAGGACCGTTCATCGCCTCTCCACGAGACCCCCTATCAGGCAGACACGTGTCTTACCTACTGGAGCCATTCTTCCCAACTCTTGCTTATACGGGCTTCGTGAAATTACAACCACAAATCCCCCTGCTGCCCCTCGATGAGTCGGCTCCTGGGGAGATCTCGGTCTCTCTGACTGGTCCGGATGGTCAAGTGACGGTGCTCGCCAACGAAGCGCCCTTAACGCAATCATTCATATCTGGGTCAGACTTCAACTCTTATCCCGTGCCGCTCTCGTTCGCCGGTCCCGGCCGGACTTACGGGGTGACGACGGGACTGGAATCACTGGAGGTCGCGTTTGACCGGTACGGACTCCACACCGTGTCGCTGAAGGGCGAGCTTCAAACTATATGGGGACAAGAGCTCTCGGTAAACGGCACCTACGACATCTGGGTCGCCGAACCACTGGACCTTTCTCTTGGGACGTTCGAGGGCACGCCCCTGGAGGTCGGCGACGAGTGGAGCCCGGTGGTCGTTGTCGAGCCCGGAGTGCCCGCGGATATTGGGATTGTCATCGAGCATTTCGCCGACGGCGATCCCTCTAAGAAGCAAACCTTCAAAACCTCGGGAAAAGCGAACCGGTTTGGATACTTTGTGGCGGATGAGAGTTGGAGACCTGACCTCCATGGTGAGTATATCGTTCGGGTAACCGCAAGCTATACCGATCCTGTGGATGGCACGCTATGGATGGGAACTCGCAGTGGGGCCTCCATTGTCGCAACGCCAGATACGAGTTTGATCGCGCATGGTGAACGCAACGGGCGGCTGGCGAACATAGCTGGGGACAATACCCTACGGACATGGTTTTTCACCAGGACATTCGATCCTGCATGCGGCGAGGCTGCGTGTGACGAGATTGGGAATCCGGACGCGAGGTCCGTGGGTAACTATCCATACTTCAGGGGAGACGTAGCCTGGCTCGCCGACATGAGCCCTATCGGTCCGTCCATTACGTTAGAAGACCCCAAGCGCATCCTGGACACTGCAGCGCCACAGGTAGCTAACAGTTTCACTTGGTGCTCGGCGACCTATTGCGTCGACGCAACGGATATGAAGAAGATGTCGACGCATACTACCGATGGCAGCGGTGGCCACCATCGGCCGGACGCCATCGACTCCAAGGCATACTGGTACACCAGCACCATCCGCCCCGACATCAGCGTGCATCATACCGTGTCTGAGGTGCATTCCGCGCACAATCACTGGTACGGCCACGACACCTACAGCTGCCAGATCGGCCTCACCTGTCGGGACT
>CAJWRP010000348.1 GCA_913046025.1 uncultured Chloroflexota bacterium | reverse complement strand
GCCTTTCATCTATACCCTCTTTTAGAAAGCTCGTATTCGACGCGCCACGAGATTCTCTAATCTCCCTGCCATCCCCAGTGGTAGTCAGATGTTGCCAGTTGTAACCAGGTGTTGATTGATGCAGCATGATTCCGTTCTTCCCTGGCTGCGTACGGCACGCCAACTCGTTCTTTGGGTATCGATAAGAGGACTCCTGGTGGTCTGCGGATTACTATTGGCGACCGGAGTACTGGAGGTTGTACTCAGGGTACATAATCCTTTCGAGACCCGGGTTATCGGCGACAAGATCGTTCTCCCCGCCAATCGGACATACGAGTACAAGAACGACCTATCTGAAAAACTGGATGAAAAGATAATCCACACGAAGAATTCCCTTGGGTTCAGAGGAGACGAGCCGCCGGATGATTTCAACCCCGCATTAACCGTTGTTACGGTCGGTGGAAGCACCACCGAGAGCATTTACATCAGCGACGGGAAAACGTGGTCAGACACTCTTTCTCTGCGGCTGACGGAGTCGTTCCGTGATACTTGGCTCAATAACGCCGGATTGGACGGTCATTCCACTTATGGCCATCTGGTCCTCATGACAGACCATGTCAGGATCCTTCAACCCGATATCGCGATATTCCTTGTGGGTTTGAATGACCGCAGCCGAAATGACCCCGCAACTGCTGATCTCGAATCGCTGAAGAGCGGGATTTCCTTGGGTTCGGCAAAGGCGTTCGTCAAATCGTTGTCGCCTTACAGTGAGGCGGTGTCACTGGCTCTCAACGCCTACCGAGCGATGCAGGCAAGGTCTCAAGGCCTGAACCATACGAGTGTGGATCTCCAAAAAGTGGAAATCGTTCCGCTCGAACAAACGGGCTGGCAGGAAACTGAAATTCTGCACCGTGAGAGATTCTTGCCTGGTTTCGAGCGGCGTCTCGCTGAGTTGGTTCAAATTTCCCGCAGCAACGGGATCGAACCAGTGCTTGTGACCCAACCAGCATTATTTGGTAACGGGATTGATGAATTATCCGGAGTAGACTTACGCACCGTGCCGGTGTCAGGAGTAAGCGGCCAGCGCGCTTGGGATGTATTGGAGCTATATAACCAAGTTACTAGGAAAGTAGGAGAGCGAAACCAGGCGCTGGTGATTGACTTGGCGTCCAAGCTGGAAAAGAATGCGCGATATTATTACGACTATATCCATTTCACCAACGATGGATCGACCGTGGTCGGAGAGTTGATATGGGAAGAACTGTGTCCATTTCTCGCCGTGACCTTTTCATCTCATGTGAAACGGCCTTGCGGTTCCTGAATCAAGAACGATGCTGAATCCAGGGTTCTAAAATTCCATGCTATCTAATCTAGAGCGAATCTACAGGGCCGGACCTCTCAAGTTGCCAGGTTGGTTCTGGCTCTTACTGGCCGTAGTGCCTCTGGTCCTGGTTAACTGGTTCTTCTTGGGAATTGTCCTGAACTACGACTCCATGGCATCAGGAGACGTCTTCGACTATTGGCAGGACAGCTTGAACTGGCGCGAGCCCTACAACTCTTACCACATGCCCGGGTACGCGTTCACAATAGCATTGGTCCGGGGGGCGATTGGAGGCTTGCTAAGCCCAACAACCACTATGCTGGCCATAACATTGGGGGCTTTCAGTCTGGCGGTCGTAGCCATACACCAGCTGGCCGGCTACGGCTTAGTCAGAAAAGCCGATGCTGCCGGGTTCCTGGCCGTAGGGCTCTTCGTCCTTTGGCCTATGGTAGGTATTAGTTACGTCGCCTATCCGATTGCCGACATGTTCGGTATGGCTCCGCTGCTGATTGCCATCTGGCTGTTTCTCAAGAAACGATCTATGTCCGGCGGACTGGTTCTTGGGTTAACCCTGATCTCTCACAAGGCTATGTGGCCTTTCGCAGGTCTGATCATGGTTGCACATCTCGCCAACATGAGAACCAAACGTTCGGTGGCGGGCGCGTTTCTCATGATGGTACCCATCACGGCAATCTGGATATTAGGTGCATCCCACCACGATGAAACATTCTGGCTGGTCTCCTCAAATCTAGATTATGAGTTTAAGTCCACAAGCGCTCTGCCGGTACTGGACGGCTTAGTGGGAAGCATCCTTTACGGGGGCGTATACGGACTGGTTAAGGGGCTGATGGTGGCTGGAATCGGTTTACTGGCTTTAGTCGTGATTGTTCGGGCCTGGAAGTCGCCGGCCGAAGATGACCGGAGGCTGTACAGCCTGGCCATCGGGGTTGGGATTTTGGCATTGGTGGTTCTGCTAAATGAGCGAGAGGCCTGGGCAACTGTTCGGTTTGGACGTCTCTTAGCGGTGCCTTTGGTTTGGTATTTCGGAACGTTGGCGCTAGAGTCAGGCGCTAGGGCGCATAGTATCCGTATAGGCATTAGCGGAATATTGCTGGGTCTTTTGGCGAGTCAGTTTGCATTCTCCTATTACATGGCCAGGGTCTGGACTTTCACTCCACTGTGATACTTGGACTAACGACCGACATGATGTGACTCTTGTTGGTACGGACCACTGAGCATCATTTCCTTTGTATCCTATCCGTGTGAATAGAGTTTCAGCCAGCTAAAGCAGGTGGTGCCCCAGGGACCAACGCTAGCGGGCCTAGGGTTCATAGGAGCCAGCAAGCCCTGTAGTGATGATGCCCTTCTGGTAGAAGCCGATGTGATTGACGAGACCGACGACAACAGTACAGCCAGGCACGACTCAGTCAAGCTATCCAACGCCATTGCTGAAGCCTACCGGAAATACCGGAGCCGCAGACGCCTGCTGCCGAGGGTCCGACTTATCCTGGACTTACGCCGTCCGAAAAACGGGCGCAAATATCTCGACAGCGCAGACCGGGCCGACCCGGTACTCAGCTACGACAAGGTTAACGGAAATTGATCTATTTGAAGGAGCCGAAAGAGTCTATCGAATGAATAAGATTGCCGATTGCTTCATGTGCCAAGATCCTATGTTTTCAAAGGCTGGCAGAAGTCACCCACAAAAGATAGCTGATTTGAGCGTCTGTACAGCCATCCTGAACCGCGACTGGCAGTACTTCCGCGGCACAACGATCTTGGTCTATCAAGACCACGTGACCGAACTTCACCACCTATCTCCAGAGTTGCAGCATTGGTTCATGGATGACGCTTCCCGCATGGCCAAGGCGCTGGAGAAGACCTACCCGGACGCAAAACTGAACCACGGGTTGTTCGGCAACACGATGCCCCATCTCCATTGGCACATGATGGTCCGTCGCGAAACAGACCCTAACCCCAAGACGACGATCTGGGAAGCGCCGTTCCCTACGCTGAAACCAACCGATGAAGAATTCGAAGCTACTGCGGCGGAGATTCTCGCCAACCTCTGATTAAGCATTGCCGGTATACGTCCCCCGGCAGGTGCAAAGAAGATTTACCCCGTCGTCCCACACCTGGCTGACGAATGAATCCAATTCCTAACTGTATCCGGTGGAGGATGAAGGCCGTCATCAGCCGTCATCAATGAAGCGTATTTCTAGGCCCT
>CAJWRP010000347.1 GCA_913046025.1 uncultured Chloroflexota bacterium | reverse complement strand
CATAGTCAAACGAACGCCCTCCCCCTCTTCGCCCATGCGGTTCTCTTCAGGGACGGCAGCGTTGTCGAAAACAACCTCTGCTATCGATGATGCGCGTATGCCCATCTTGCCTTTAAGAGGGTTAACAATAATGCCCTGTGTGTCGCCCTCAACGATGAGAGCGTCTATGCCGCGGGTGCGCAGGCTGCGGTCTTGGGTGGCCATGACCACAAAAACGTCTGCCTCTGGGGCGTTGGTGATAAATGTCTTGGTGCCATTTAGCACGTAGCTGCCGTTCGACCGTTTAGACGTCGTCTGCATGTTCGCCGCATCGCTTCCGGCACCCGGCTCCGTGAGGGCGAAGGCGCCAACTTTCTTACCGGTGGTCAGGCCTGGTAAGAACTGCCGCTTCTGGCCCTCGGTCCCGTACATCTGGATGAAATGAGCGCACAGGCACAGGTGTGCCAAACAGGTGGTCGCAGTGGCCGCGCAGCCTCGCGCTATCTCCTCACCCACAACAACGATCTGACGCGTGGCCCCACCACTACCGCCGTACTCCTCATCTATGCCCAGGCCTAGCATGCCAAGATCAGCCAGTTTTCGAAAATTATCCCAGGGAAACTCCTGGCTCTCATCGAGGGCGGCTGCGTTCGGCACAAGCTCGTTGTCGGCGAAGTCCCGCACTGTGTTTTTTAAGAGAAGCTCTTCCTCGCTCAGCAAATATCCAGACATTTTTTCGATACTCCTCAAGGAAATTTGCGCTGGACGCCGCCAATGCGCCTTCGGCGCTAACGCATCTTCGAGTTTATGAGTTTAGTTAACAATCCTATAGTGCATCAATTTGCGGTGTCCCGCCACTCGTCGGCCAGCATGCCGTAGACCACATGGTTCAGCAGCCTGTCACCGACGCGCTCGGTCTGCCGCAGCGTGCCCTCTTCTTTGAAGCCCAGCCGCTCAGGAATGGCCCTGCTCCTGATGTTGTCAGAGGCGCAGCGGATCTCCACACGGTTCAGCTCCAAAACACCAAAGGCATAATCAATCAACAGAGCGCAGGACTTGGTAATCAGGCCTTTGCCTTGGAAATCTTCGGCCAGCCAGTAGCCAATTGAGGTGCGTTCGCTGTACCTGTCCACAAAATGCAGATTAACAACACCGGCCAGCTTGCTCTGATAGCGGATCGCGACAGCCATGCCGTTGCTGTCTGCAAACTGCTGTAAAGCGCCGATAATGTACCGCCTCGAATCATCGCTGTTGCGCACGTTACCTACCCACGGAAGCCAGCGTCCCAGATGCTCACGGTTTTCCTCAATCGCCGCAAAAAGCTCATTTGAGTGACGCTCTTCTAGCAGGTGGAGTTCAGTCTCGTCATCAATTCGATTCGAAAACATTTTTTATATCACCGGACAACCGCTACAAATTAATTCTAGCGATTATTATAGCTGACAAGACTGGTACGGACTGTTCGCATCTATGACCCAAATAAAGGGATTTAATATAACATCAAGGTTTTGATGTGGAAGTTTACTCACATGAAGGCGATTGTGAGTCGACGACACGGCACGACCAGTGAGTTTAAGTTGGAGGAGGTAAATAGACCCCCTCCCAAAGCCGAGGCGGTTCTGGTTCAAATTCGCGCCACATCCATAAATTCGTGGGACTTGGACATTCTGAAGGGGTCTTTTTACAATCGACTTATTTATGGTCCTCTAAGGCCAAAAATAACGGTGCTTGGATGTAACATCGCTGGCGTGGTAAGTGAAGTAGGAAGAGGCGTCAAGCAATTTAAGCCGGGTGACGAAGTCTTCGGGTACATATCCGGATGGGGAGGTTTTAACGAGTTTGTAGCGGCAGACGAAAATGCCTTGGCAATCAGACCTGCCAGCATGACACACGAGCAAACAGCATCCATGCCTAAAGCAGCCCTCCTGGCTGACCAAGACCTTATCACCAAAGGAAACATAAAGCCGGGCAAAAAGTCTTGGTCAATGGTACAGGCGGTGGTGCCGGTTCGTTCGCTTTGCAGATAGCCCAGGCATACGAAACTGAGGTTGCTGGCGTCGACAGCACAAATAAGCTGTAGTCTATGCTCGCCATCGGCGCAGACCGTGTAATCGATTATATGAAAGAGGACTTTACTAGGAATGGCCAGCGTTATGACATGATTCTTGATGTCGTGGCCTACCACTCGACATCGGATTACAGGTGATCCTTGAGTCCGAACGACACGTACGTCTCAACCGGTGGCCCCACTCCTAGAATATTCGAGACCCCTGCTCTTGGAAAAGTTGTTTTCGCTGACAGGAAGTAAGCAATTAAGCATCCTGGCGCATAAAGCTAATCGGGAACTGGATACGCTCATAGAGCTATTCGAGGCAGGCAAGGTGGTCTCTTTGATTGACAGACGATTCCCTCCAAGCGAAGTTGCAGAGACTTCCAATACTTCGGAGATGGCCACGTTAAAGGTCATATCGTGATAACGATTTTACCTGCTTCATGGAAGATCGCTGACTCTCCTTCCCCAAGAAAAGGATTGGTTACGATCTGCTGGACTCGAACCCGGTCTTTGCGTCTAGAGTATGTCGAGTTACGCCGAAATCACCTTGACGATGGTCTCCAGCCGGACATAGAATGAACACACGTTCTAAATGACTCATTAGCGCTGAAAAAACCAGGTGACCAGATGACACAGCGGATGGTATCCGGCGCGCCCCACGAAGACGACCATAACCTAGACAACAGTCTGCGCCCTCGCCAGTTGAGCGACTACATAGGCCAAGACACCGTTAAGGGCTTGCTGGACATTAGCATCAGGGCAGCCCGACAGCGCGGCGAGCCTCTAGACCACGTGCTGCTGTATGGCCCTCCTGGCCTGGGCAAAACGACCCTGGCCAACATAATGGCCACGGAGATGGGCGTACGCATCAAGACCACATCCGGCCCGGCCATTGAGCGGCCCGGCGACATGGTGGCCATCCTCACACAGCTGCAACAGGACGACATTCTTTTCATCGACGAGATCCACCGGCTAAGCCGCACCGTAGAGGAAGTGCTTTATCCGGCTATGGAGGACTTCTTCGTTTCGTGGGTTATCGACAAGGGACTGAAGGCCAGGAGCATGAACCTGAGTATCAAACCCTTCACCCTAATTGGCGCTACAACACGATACGGCATGATCAGCGCTCCACTTAGGGACCGTTTCGGAGACATCCATCGGCTGGAGTTCTACGACGAATCCGCCATGAATACGATAATAAGCCGGTCTTCCAGAATCATGGATATCGAATCTGAAGACGAGGGCTTACAGGAAATCGCTCGTCGCGCACGGGGAACGCCCCGAATCGCCAACCGGCTGCTGCGGCGCGTGCGGGACTACGCTCTGGTTATGGCAGATGACGTTATCACAGCAGACGTAGCGCGGGACGCTCTTACTGGACTTGCTGTGGACGAGTTGGGGCTAGATGGCGTGGATCGCAGCGTGCTCATGTCGATCATCGAGAAGTTCAACGGCGGCCCCGTGGGTCTGGACACTATCGCGGCGTCAATCAGCGAAGAGT
>CAJWRP010000346.1 GCA_913046025.1 uncultured Chloroflexota bacterium | reverse complement strand
CTCAACTTATCCGGACTTCCGTAGCCAGCGATATAGCCGTTCAACCTGGCAGCTGCGGTGGAGTCGATGAATTCAACGCCGTTGGGATAGGCGCGTCGGACCTCATCCATCAGCACGCGATGGTTCTGCAGTCGGTATTTCTGGTGATAGTCTTCCGCCATAAAGAATGTGCGCAGCGGCCGGATTTCAGTATGGACGGCGACACCATACACATGCGCGCGGCTGATGATTTGGGTGGCTGTGCCAGCATCCTGGCTGCCCTTGAGCGCCTGGTGACGGACGAAGCCGAGACTGATTTCTATGTCGTGTTCACCCGGGCTGAGGAAGGCGGACTATTTGGCGCTCGCCTTATGGCAGAGGCAGGCACGCTTCCTAAGGACACGCTGGTGGTATCAGTCGAGACCAGTTCAATCATACCTGGCGTAACTCAGGGCGAAGGCCCCATAATTCGCACGGGCGACCGCGCATACACGTTCGACTCGGACGCAGAGCAGGTCTTCCATGTGGCTCGAGATGCCATTCTCAAGCACGACCCTGATTTCAAAACGCAAAGGCATCTCATGAGCGCTGGCGGTTGCGAGGCTACGGCTTTCGCTGTTTTTGATTACGCGGTTACAGGGCTGGCATACCCCCTGGGGAACTGGCACAACGCCACAACGTCTATACCAGACCCTGAAGGCGGCGTAGATTCCGAGAATATTAGCCTGTCTGATTACCTGAATGGCGTGGAACTAATCGCTGAGGCTGCCATCAGCGTTGCGCAGCGGCACAATTCGGCCACCCGCAAACTAATCCGGGACATTCCACAGGACATACGGGAGAGGTTGACGGGCTCCACTGGGCGCTAACTGGCCTCGCTACGGTCCCAGCCCTCCTGTACCCAGTACCCGACCTCCGGCACATTAACCACCGTTGGTAGGCCCTGCGCCCGCTTTAGCCGCTGAATGTTGTACAGGTGCGTTATCTCCTCAAAGTACATGTGCCGGAATGTGGCCTCCAGCGTCATCTCGCCCTGGCTGGGATTGGCGTCTGGATTTATCCCTGTGGGGTGAGCCTTTATCATGATGTCCCATTGCGGGGTCAAGTTGTATCGCAACTTATGCCTGCGTAAGAAGCCAAGGTCTCTCTGGGCCAGTACCTTCTGTGTAAGGTCGATGGCCTCGTTAAGCTTTTCCAGTAGTAGCGGCAGCTCCCAATACCTGTCGTTGGGCAGGGCGCGGTCGAAATCGGCGTTGGTTACGTGTTCGGCATCTGCAATGCCATGATCGCCGTCTGGGAAAAGAGTGTCTCCCCATCTCAGCATAAGCCAGCGATAGAGTAGGGAAGCCATGTGGCTGAGCTGTCGTCGAATGCTCCAATCGGCCCAACTCCACTGGTCGGACGTCCAGTCCAATTGCTCATCCGTCAGGCCCCGAAGCTCTGGAGCGATGAGATCGTAGAGTTCTGCGAATTCAGGGAACAGGCTTGCTGCCGAGCTGTCATCTGGTAGTTGTTCTTGCGTCAAAATGGCCTCTTTTACTTTGTCGAATTCCGAACGCCATTATATATAGAACTTAGCTATTCTTGACAGTGTCATTCCCTTGGACTAACCTGAAATTCATAGGTAAATTAACAAATTACAACGGCTTTGACGGAGAAGAGTAACCGGGTTACGGTCGGCTAGCGAGTCTGGTGTGGTGAAAGCAGGCACGGCGCGTCCCGGTGAAGATCACTCAAGAGCCTCGCCCTGATACTTTCGAATCGCCAGCAGTGCATCATGTGGTGCATGAAACCAATAAGAGCGGCGGAAACGTAGACGGAGACGGTCTTGTCCTCCGTTAACTTGGACCGCTGCATAAGCGTCTGTCTGAGATGATTGGTGAGTAAATGAGTGCTTCGGTTAATCCGGAGAAGCTGGGTGGTGCCGCGGAAACTTCCGTCCCTGAGTAGGGTGGAAGTTTTTCTTTTTTGGGTCGTAAGCACAAGCACATGAAGTTCATAAAAGTACGGGGTTAAGCTTGAGCCAAGAATCAGGCACCAGCCACTGGACCCACAAGCTCTTCGTGGAGAATGCAGAGCTTTACCTTCCTTTTTTGGAGCAGGGTAAAGAGCGTGCGCTTCAGGAAGCCATAGTGCTTTCCCAACTGCTCGAGGAGCAGGGCGTGCCTCCCAATGCCAAACTGCTGGACGTTGCCTGCGGCATAGGACGACACGCAGTCCTGATGGCCCAACGCGGTTACCAGGTCAGTGGTCTGGATATATCTCCCCTGTTCGTGGAGAAGGCCCAGGAGTATGCGTCCGAGCAAGGTGTTGAGGCCGATTTCCAGTGCGGCGATGTTCTCCAGGTGGCCAGCCAGTTAGGAAATACCGCCCCCTATGACGCTATCGTGAACATGTTCACGTCGCATAGCTACTACGGCTGGGATGGAGACCTGACTACGTTTCGGCAGCTCCATGAACTGTCATCATATAGCGCAGTGTTGGTTATTTTAACGTCGAATAGAGATGCCATCGTGCGCAAATTCACGCCAGAGGCCATGGATAAGGCCGGTGACATTCGGATATTGCAGCTCAGGACCTTGGACCTGGAGACGTCGACGATGCATAACGACTGGGAGTTTTTCGAAGGTCAGAACGAAAGCCTGAAATTGAGTCTCAGCATCCATATGGAGCATCGCATTTACAGCTTGCATGATATGAAGCGTCTGCTGGAAGAGGCTGGTTGGACGTACGTGAAAGCAATGGGGCAGTCCGACGATGAAGCAAGTGGTCTCATACCTCTGACTATCGACTCCAACGTCATGTGGGTAGTGGCCCGTGCTTAATTTATGTCAGAGTTTGCTATGAACGAAGAAGAACCGTGCCTCAATGGATGGTCAACTCCGTCGGCCCTTTGGCTAAGGCTAAAGCCTGAAGCGCGTCGTATGCGCCAGCGGCCGACCTTGGCGAAATCCATTCTTTGGGCATCACTACGCAACTGCAAACTGGATAGCTTTCGTTTTCGGCGTCAACATGCAGTTGGTCGTTTCATAGTTGATTTCTACTGTTCTGATTTAAAACTGGTGATCGAGGTAGATAGCCAGATTCATGAAAGACGATGTGACGAGGATGGGGCTTGCGATAAATTCTTGGCAAAACGTGGATTGATGGTTCAGCGATTCCCTAGTGATCGGGTCGAAGGCGAGTTAGACGAGGTCTTGGCCAAGATAAGGGAAGCGTTAATAAATGGGGCAGTAAGCGAATGAACATGGGTAACGTTTCGACCTCACCCCCATGCCCTTTGCCAAAGAAACGAGATTTTATGCGCCCCCTCTCCGCACGCGGAGAAGGGGTTGGGGGAGAGGTAGCTGCAACTCCTCATCTCCAACTGCTCTGCAGCCAAGCCGTTGTCCAATCGAAACAACGACATGTCGGCTTTGACAACCCGACTGTCACTCAAAAGCCTCCAGCGCGTGCAAACCTTGTCGCCGTCAGAAACCTGGTCGTCGATCACGAACTGGGCATCTGGCGCAACGTCATGGAAGTCGATGAACATATGACGAAGACCGTCACGGCCTTTAAACT
>CAJWRP010000345.1 GCA_913046025.1 uncultured Chloroflexota bacterium | reverse complement strand
GTTGGCGGATACCAGTTCACTAACGATATTTGCATGACCTACAACACCTCCTTCGAGGCTGCAGAAAAGGCCAAGCTGACGCAGTGCAGCACCGAGCCCGACACTGTCCGGCCCCACGAGGAGATCACCCTACCAGTTCTAGGACGAGTAGCCGGCCTCAAAGTTCCTCGCCGCGACATCTGTCAGCTAACACGAGAACGCGCCCAGGAACTGATGCGGCTCATCATGATTACGCTCAAGGACGCTGAAGTAACCGATTTCGATAGCTTCCAGCTGGTGCTCACTGGCGGCGCATCCACCATGGATGGGCTGGAAGACATGATCAAACGAACCCTGACAAGCAACGTCAGGACCGCGGCTCCCACAGGCTTCATGCAGATTCCAGCGGGCCTACAGCAGCCGTCATACGCGACAGGATTCAGACTTCTTATTTGGGGCGCACAACAGCCCTCCGTATCAGTTTCGCTCAACGGCGCGAACGGTAGCAACGGCTACTCAAACGGCAGCAAAAACAGGGCCGATACCAGGGAAGCCGTAACCTCAGGCGGGGGCAAGTCTAGGTTCTTAAACCCCTTCCGCAGAGGTCGTTAAGTAAAGTAAAACCAAGCGGCAACTTAGCGGTAAAAGAGACGAAAATTATCGATATCGAATATTAAGACTTATTTTTGAAAACCCCAGACCTCGCTTCACTCGGCGCGGAGCGCGGTCAGGACACACCCTGAATAGACAATTTTTTTAGGAGGATCCAATGGCCGTTAGCAACAGGGAACTCGATGGGATGGCACGGATCAAGGTGATCGGTGTGGGTGGCGGTGGTTCCAATGCCGTCTCGCGAATGTTCCGCGAGAGAGTACCGTCTGTGGAGTACATGGTGGTGAACACCGACGCACAGGCTCTGGTTAGGTGCGACGTACCTCTCAAGATCAGGGTGGGCGACACGCTCACAGGTGGTAAGGGCGTAGGCGGAAACCCAGAACTGGGCATGAAGTCCGCTGAGGAGAGCCGAGAAGAGCTTTACGAGGCTGTCCGCGACGCCGACATGATCTTTGTTGCGGCCGGCATGGGAGGCGGCACTGGAACTGGCGCAGCGCCCGTGGTAGCGCAGATCGCTAAGGAGACAGGCGCCCTCACCGTTGGTGTTGTGACCCGTCCCTTCAGCTTCGAGGGCGTTCGCCGTAGCCGTCAGGCCGAGGAGGGCATCAATCGCCTCAGGGCCAATGTCGACACACTGCTAGTGATTCCCAACGAACGACTACACGTTATCTGCGAAGAAGAGATCACTGCAGAGAACGCATTCAAGATGGCCGACGATGTCCTGCGAATGGGAGTTCAGTCCATTGCAGAGCTTGTCACTGTGCCAGGGGAGATCAACCTGGACTTCGCTGACGTCCAGTCCATCATGCAAGACTCGGGCCCTGCCTGGATGTCCATAGGTTGGGGTATTGGCGAACACCGCTCCCGAGAGGCAGCCCAAAGGGCTATCACTAATCCGCTGCTGGATGTTTCCATAGAAGGTGCCCGAGGTATCCTCTTCAACATCACCGGAGGCAGCGATCTGAAGCTTTCAGAGTTGCACGAGGCCGCTGAGGTTATCCAGAGAGTAGTTGACCCCGACGCCAACATCATCTTCGGAATGGTGACAGACCTCAAGATGGAAAACGAGATCAAATTGACCATAATCGCCACTGGCTTCCCTACGACGGAGAGCCTCCAGGAACAGGAGGACGGCGTCGCGAACATGCTCAGGGACGCCCTGGCGAACGACAATGGAGAACTGGACCTGCCACCATTTCTGCGCCGGTTTGCGAAGACGACCCGCAGGGACGAAAGCTTCCAGCAATCGTCACTCCAACATTAAACATACACTGACTTTCCATTAGCGCCGGATCCCTATTGCGGGGCCGCCTTTACAGGCGGCCCCGCTTTTTGAGTGAGTGCGCATCCAACATTGACCCTGGAACACAGCTCCCAATATAATTACTCTGTCCCGTAGACCGACTCTCGCCCTTGAAAGGCGATCAACCGAAAGGAATGTAAACCATGCTGGAAGCGGCTCTAACGCCCGCCGGTATCATCGGCGAACTAAACAATAACAACATCACCCATGTCGTCTGGCTTCCAGATAGCGAGACCAATTTTCTATTCGAAAGCATGATGGCTGACGACAGCCTCGAGCTAGTGCCTGTGTGTCGCGAGGGCGAGAGCATGGCTGTTGCCGCAGGTATATGGGTCGGCGGCAAGAGGCCTGTTGTCCTCATTCAGAACACTGGTATGTTCGAATCAGGAGACTCCATTCGCGGCCTGGGACTGGATATCGAATTCCCTATGGTAATGATGGTGGGGTACAGAGGCTGGACCCGTCACGGCCATACTCCAGACTCGGCCGGTCGCTTCACTGAAAAGATTCTGGACGCCTGGAACATCGACTATTTCCTGGTGGAGACCGATTCCGACGTTGGACGCATCTCAGAGGCCTTTGCGTTGGCAGAGAAGACTCAGAAGCCCGTGGCATGCCTGATGGGAGCGGAGTACGTATAACTATGATGAATCAAAAAGACGCACTGACACTTATTGAGAAAATTCGCGGCGACGCCATAGTCGTACCCACCATGACAGGCCGCACGACCTGGTCTGAAATCAGCAAAGACGACAGCGTCGAGGTACCTCTACGAGGCGCCATGGGCAAGGCCGCTTCGGTAGCCTTGGGCGTTGCAGTTGCCCAGCCGAATCGAAAGGTAATCATCATCGACGGCGACGGCAGCCTGCTGATGAACCTTGGCACCACCGTAACCATCGGCGGCAAGAAGCCCGCAAATCTCTACCACTTCGTCATCGACAACGGCGTTTATGGAGTCACAGGAGGACAGCCGGTCCCTAACGCCAATGGCTTTAGCTTCAAGGGTATCGCAGAATCATCGGGCTACACCGCTGGCTTCGAGTTCAACGATCTTGAGGACTTTGCTACGAGGCTCAACGACGTGATGAGCACTCAAGGTCCTGTGCTCATCTCGCTGAAGGTTGTCGCTGAGTTGGAAGACGAGTCTGCCATGACTCTTGGCACGGGCAAGAGCGTGGGTCAGTCCTTCCGGGATGCCAAGAAGAACCTGGAGTAGATTTTCATATAGGCCAAATTGAAACGGGCGTCCCGATGCGGGACGCCCGTTTTTTATACGATTTATACCCGAATCAAGGGTGCCGCTGAAAGACAGAGCAATCTGCACTTATACATGCTCCACCGGCAGTCTTGACTGCGAACTAACTCTCTCCCTCTATGCCGTATTAATGGGCCGTACCAATGGACTCAAGAATGAATTCCAAAGATTTTTCGATTCATGGCCGAAATATGCTCATCTGAGGAGGCGGCGGAAAGACCACTCTGGCCAAGGCCCTAAGCAAAAAGTTAGGTCTTCCTTTCGTTGAACTCGACGCGCTTTACTGGCTTCCCGACTGGGGGGAACGGCCAGATGAAGAATTTACGCAGATCGTTGACGAAACCCTGGCAGACCTTGAGAACGGATGGGTCGTTGACGGTCAGTATGGCGGGCACCTCGGCCCTTTGGTGCTGAATAAGGCCG
>CAJWRP010000344.1 GCA_913046025.1 uncultured Chloroflexota bacterium | reverse complement strand
CGGCATAATCAAGAGCGTGCGTGGCCCTCAGGGCGGCCACTTGTTGGCCAAAGAAACTTCAGAGATTCGCCTCAGCAAAGTCATGGCGTGCCTTGGTGGCACCGAGACGCCGGTGGCTTGCCTGGAGGACTCTTCCTCGTGCATCCATGTGCCTGCTTGCGCCCAGAGAGAAGTCTGGCGCAGCGTGGCTGAAACAGTATTCAAAATCTTAGACTCTACAACTATAGAAGACCTGGTAAACAGGACACGGTCTGCCTTAGCACCGGTTGAAGTCGTAGTGTAGCTATTGGCAGTTGTAGATTAAATCAACAGTATTGTTAGGGGGGAATGTGGCATTTCAGAAAATTGGTAAGGTTAGCGAAATTCCCGTGGGAAAGTCCAAGGTATACGAAGTTGGTGATCGAGCTATCGCGGTCTGTAACTTCGAAGGTACTCTTTATGGCATAGAAGACGTTTGCACCCACGACGGCTCCTCCTTCAATGCAAGCTCACTTATCGGATGCGAAATCGAATGCCCCCGACACGGCGCACGCTTTGATGTGACTAACGGAAAGGTTACTGATCTACCCGCCGTCATGCCCGTAGACACCTTTGAGGTGCGCATAGAAGGCGACGACATAGAAGTAAACGTATAAAATCCGGCAACTTGTGGCACAATATTCTGCCACCGCTCTTGCCTAAGGAATAGTGGAACATGCTCGACGTTAATAAGATAAGAGAGGACTTTCCGGTACTCTCCAAAAAAGTGTACGACGGCCAACAACTGGTCTGGTTGGACTCTGCCGCCACGTCCCAAAAGCCTCGTTCAGTAATTCAGTCCATAGTCGATTACTACGAGGGCTTTAACGCCAACGTCCATCGCGGCGTGCACGCCCTGAGCATCGAATCCACCGCTGCATTCGAGGACGCCCGGCAAAAGGTTGGCAACCTGATTAACGCCGAGAGTTCCGAGTGTATTATCTGGACCAGGAACGCCACGGAGAGCATCAACCTTGTGGCGAACACCTGGGCGCTGGAAAACATTAAGACCGGTGACGAAATTCTTGTTACGGCTATGGAGCACCACAGTAACCTTGTGCCCTGGCAGAAGGTGGCGCGGGACAAGGGCGCGACGCTTCGAATCATTCCTCTGGCCAAGGACCATACGTTGGACCTCAGTGAGATCGATTCGCTTATTAACCAGCGCACCAAGCTCGTGGCCATGGTGCACAAGTCTAACTCCATTGGCACAGTCAACCCTGTGAAGGAGTTGGCGGCTAAGGCTCGTGCAGTAGGCGCGGCAGTGCTGGTAGACGGCGCCCAGAGTGTTCCGCATATGCCGGTGGACGTCGCTGACATCGATTGCGACTTCTTCGCCTTCTCAGGCCACAAGATGCTTGGCCCGACAGGAATCGGGGTGCTGTACGTTAAGCACGAGATCCTGGAGCGTATGCAACCCTTCATGCGTGGCGGCGACATGGTGCTGGAAGTTACCTACGAAGACGCCTCCTGGAACGACCTTCCGTGGCGATTTGAGGCCGGTACTCCAAACATCGCCGGAGCAATTGGACTTGGTGCTGCCGTAGATTACCTGAATAACATTGGCATGGAAAACATACGTGACCACGACATCGAGCTGACCAGACATGCTCTGGACTCTTTCAAGGAACTGGAAGAGGAACTGGAGATATACGGGCCTGCTGATCCAGCGTTACGGGCCGGTGTTGTCTCTTTCCACCATCCAGATATACACCCCCACGACCTGGGAACGGTGCTGGATAGGCGCGGCATAGCTATACGCAGCGGACATCACTGCACCATGCCTCTAGTGCGTTCACTGGGCGTCCCCGCTACATCAAGGGCAAGCTTTTACCTGTACAATACCTTCGAAGAGATAGACGCTCTGGTAGATGGAATGAAAGAAGCCTTGAGGTATTTTGGCAATGGCGTTGGAACGGCTGGATGATCTTTACCGCGATGCGATTTTGGACCATCGCCGAAACCCAAGAAACGTCGATAAGTTAGAAGACTTCAATACCACTGGAGAGGCCGTAAACCCCTTTTGCGGCGACGAGATACACCTACAGTTGAAGCAGGGCGACCAGGGCCGTATTACGGCTGTCGGCCTTCAAGGCGAAGGCTGCTCCATCAACCAGGCGTCTGGCTCCATGCTTACAGAGGCAATTAAAGGTAAGACTCCCCAGGAAATCGGCGAACTCACCGATAAGCTGCGCAAGATGATGCAGGGCGACCCCGACGCCGAAGTCTATTTGAATTCCGCAGGTGATCTGCGAAATCTCGTTGGCGTTCGCGAGTACCCGGTGCGTATAAAATGCGCCCTTCTGCCCTGGTCCGCTATGGATGATGCCCTCTCGAAGATTTCCGAAAGGCAACTGCCTTAGCTTGGAGTGTGCGTCATGGCGATCTGCAAGATAGCCCTTATACAGGCTCAGGGCGTTTTCATATTACGTCGGCTGAGCTGAGTGTGTTCTGAGATCGGTGTCATGTAGTCATGAACACGTTTGTGGTGAGTGCCAATTTCATCGAGCATCCTAGAGAGAGAGAAGGACCTGTCGAACCACCGAGAATTGAAGGAACGATAGTCGCCAAAGATCAGTCAACCCGAGACTAGAGCGTCCCTGTTGTCAAGAACGTTTTTAGAGTCTCAATGTCCATTCCCTCAATGCCGAGGCTCTCTGGCGTGCGGGCAGACTCCCAACCATCGAATCCAATCACTATTGAACCGATGTCGACGAAAGAGCGCATTAGCGGGGTGTCGACGCCGAACTGCTTGCCCACAAGGCTCCATGTGGCGATGCCATAGGGGATGTCTTCTGTGAGCCACCGGCTGTCCAGCGACCCCGGCGCCTTGAGCCGTGTGAGCATGAGGCTGCCGTTAATTGTCGCCCATATGTCGCCTTGTGGTCCGAAGCCCGCCTTGTGGAACCCCTCACTGGCAGGCAGCAGATCGTAACCAAGAGCACTTCCGACGGCGCGGCGCTCGTTGTCAACCTGAGTAATGACTTTCGCTACAGATGGTGAGACTCCTTCTTCGTAAAAGTAGAATTCGCCTCGTGAATACTCGATACGTCCTGCATTCATGAGGACACCCGCGGGATGCACCACGGGGTTGATGGCCGACAGACCTGCGGCCATAACGTCGGGATACAGAGATATGCCTGGAAACAAAGCATCCACCAGCTGGCGCACTCGTTCGCCGTCTGTGGCAGGGAGCACTCCCATACCCAAGCTGGTAACGATGCCCCATATGGTTGCAGTGTCTGGTGAAGTTTTGCGGCAGACGTATGGTGCGGTGTCTACCTCTGCCAAAGTTACACCTGAAGTTCCAGCCTCGCGGAGCACCTTGGACCACTCCAGCGAGCCAAGAGTGCCTGGGACGATAACAACAGTGTGCTCCGGACGCAGGTGCGGTGTGCAAACTTCCGCGAATCGCCTATGGGCATAGGCAGGGACAATCAGCAGCAGGAGGTCTGATGTGGCCAGCGCCTCTTCCACATCAGACGTAACCTTATGAATTTTGGCAGCGCCTTCTTCCGCTACACCCACTAGATTAATGATCTGCGAATCGCGAATTGGGGCCAGGG
>CAJWRP010000343.1 GCA_913046025.1 uncultured Chloroflexota bacterium | reverse complement strand
TACCTGGTTCTCCGCCGCATTGGCTGTGTCGCTGTCCATAGTTCTGATGATGCTAACGGACACGGTTCATCCACCAGGAGGCGCCACCGCCTTGACAGCCATAGTTGGCGGACCGGCGATACAGGATCTAGGATTTCTGTACGCCCTATTCCCTGCCGAAGTCGGAGCACTGGTCTTACTCTTGGTCGCACTGCTAGTGAATAACCTATCTCGACGACGTCGCTACCCTGAATACTGGTTCTAGTTCGAGACAAAGAGAAAAGGGGCGGGGATATTCCCCGCCCCTTCTAGTAACAATAATTCAAAAGAATACCGTTAGGCGATGAGCTGAAGTGCTCCCTTTAGGAGGTCCGACTTGATGCCCTGATACATAGTAAGGTCTTTTTGTGAGACTTCCATCTCCTGCTCAGCCTTAATGTACTTTTCTCAGGAATCTCGAATCTTCGTCTGCAGTGAGCTTTCTTTAGCCAAGCGCTCCGGGTTATTGGGTCCGACTGGTGTCCTACGAAGAACCAGCAGGTCAAGCTTGCTGGCTGCTGCATCACTAACAAACTGAGTCTTGGTCTCGCCAGCCTTCTTAACGGCCGCCTCTGCAACCTGCGTGCGCTGAACCAGCGACTCGTTTATCTTGGCCCTTACATCCTCTGCAAATCCCATGTATTCCTGTCTCCTTCTGCGGAGATACCTCGGACGCTATCTAAGACTCTACGATCATTAATATGTGCAAAGCCTTGTCATGAAACTAGGTAACCCGGTGTTACCAATACATCTAGGAACCCAATCCAATTTATCCCATACATGGTTTCACAACACACGCTTATCTACATACTCTATACCTCGGATGTACCTGATGCGGTCAATCACTTTTTAGTCTTTGCATTAGAAAAAACAAAACCCTACATCGGTCAGGAGGAGGAATTGATTTTAATCACGCACTAATCAAGCGCACGGTGGATTATTTGGGCTATTGGGATTATGACTATAAGATTCAACACAAGGAATGTAATTAGCGTCATTACATTACTGGCGCACGTGACTCCTGTCCGCCTTATCGCCACTGCTGAAGTTACCATATCCCATCCTCTCTGGCCGAAAGTTGCGGCCAACAGAACCCATTTATTTTGAGGGGGCTCCTGCGTTAAATACATCATAGGACAGGGTTCATTACGCCTGTGTTACCTTGGCGTGTCTAAATCCCATAATTGCAAAATAAGCTTACTATTGGCCATCAGCGACAGGCGTACCAACTTTACACTTACCTGGAATTGGTCTACACTGGGATAAACAGGGCAGAATGTGCCCATTACCAATCGGGGAGGTGAGACGATGGCTAAGGGTGGTTTCCCAAAGCGAGAGTCCAAGAAGCCGAAGAAAGCAAGCACCAAGAAATCCGTGATTCCCGTACCTATCGCCAGTGCTGAGAGCACCCAGGTAGTAGGAAAACGCAAAAAGCGCAAGGATGTAGAAGTTTAGAGACAATTTAGAAGAGGGCGATGCAATTGCATCGCCCTCTTTGATTAAGTTAATAATTCCTAAGAGTTGTCAAAACTTATCTATTTAGATTCCAGACGGCCTGACCTGCCTATTCTTCTGATTTTTCCTCGGCGGCTGTCTCTTCAGTGTCAGCTTTATCGATCTTGACTTCGTCTTCATCACCACCGGTTCCTTCAACCTCAGATGCAGCCTGATACACCACATCTTCGATGATTTCTTCCTCTTCCTCAACTTCTGGCTCTGCCACCCTTACGATTCCATACGTGGAGCTACTTTCCAACAGCCGTTGAATTACCTCAGGCGACACGTCTCTGGGGTACGCCGTCATGGCCCATCTCTCGGTCAGAAGCTCACTTATGTTCTCCGCAGTCATTGCCTCATTGCCATTGGCAAGAATGACTCGGAAAATGGCCTCTTTTAGCGGCGTGTCTGGGAGAAGGTAGTCAGGGTCCTTGCTGCTATTACTGGCAACATGACCGATCAGAGCCTTAATATCTGCATCAGGCGCAAGATTTTCGCCAAACGTCTGCTTATCTGTATAGCTCATGCGGCCAACGATCATCAGGGGCAAGGAACGGCCTATTCGTACCGCCTGCTCCTGCGATATGACAAATTGTGGAAAGTGCTCTTCAACTTTTTCAGAGCCATCGTCGCTCTGCTGGATCTGTGCTTCATTTATCAAAATACATCCTCCGGCCAATCTAACATCTGAACCTGCACCTTCTCGCCCGCTTCCATTTTCTGAACGTCTTCAGGACAAATGGCCAGTCCATTTGCGCGGGCCATTGAGGTTAGCAGATTAGAGCCCTGGTCGCCTGTCAGCTTAACGTGGTAGGTACCATTCTGTCGAGTAATTATAGCTCGGGCATACACCCTTCGGCCATCGTTATTATATATAGGCTCGTCTAATACGGCCTCTACAGTAGGCTTGGCTAATTCAGTTTTCCCCATCATTTTGTGAATTGCAGCTCGTCCAAACTGCTCGAATGCCACCAAAGCGCTGACTGGATTTCCAGGCAGGCCCAAGTGCGGCACTTTTCGCCCGTCTGGGGCATTTAGCACACCGAAGGCGAGCGGCTTGGCCGGTCTCATCTTCACAGACCAGAAGTCTATCTTGCCATGCTGAGCTAGTACGTCTTTCACCATGTCGTAATCGCCCTTAGAGACGCCCGCAGATGTAATGAGCATGTCTGCGTCCATACCCTCTTTTAGCTTGGCTTCCATTGAATCGAGGTTGTCACGGGCAATTCCTAGCATCTTGGGCAGACCACCATATCGCAACACACTGGCCGCTACGCTGAAATTATTGCTGTTATATATCTTGCCGGCGCCATAATCTTCCCCTGGCTCCAGCAACTCATCTCCCGTGGCAAGAATCGCCACCACGGGCCGTCTGACCACCTTTACGTTTCCGAAGCCCAGTGAAGCGAGCACCCCAACCTCTGAGGGTCGCAGCACATTGCCCTTGGCCAGCACTTTTACGCCCGTCTGTACATCCTGCCCAGCAGGCCTAATGTCCGCACCGCCCTTGACTTCGAACTGAATGCCAATGTCAGTAATCTCGCCGCCAGCAGCCCTTCGATCCAATTCGTCAGTATCCTCGAAAGGCACTACGGCATCTGCGCCATCCGGGATAGGAGCCCCAGTCATTATGCGCACCGCTGTTCCCCGCACTACCGCCTCAGCCGGTAGGTGCCCCGCCGCGACATGGCCGATAACGCGCAAGTTAACGGGACTATCCTTGGAAGCTCCCTTCACGTCAGCGGCCTGCACCGCGTAGCCATCCATCGCCGAGTTATCCATCGGAGGTATGTTGTAAGGAGATGTAGCGTCTTCAACCAGCACCTGACCCAGCGCCTCCAGCAGAGGCTTCTCTTCTGGATCCAGCACCTGGAAAAAGCTCAAGATCCGCTCGAGTGCATCCTCCACACTGAGCATGGTCTCGCCGTAATGGCGATGGCTATGTCCCTGATGAACCATCTGTCTACCCTCTAAGCTCCGCGCCGAGCTCTCGCTCTAGTTGCATGAGGATGTCACCCTGCGACTTATCCACCTGCTTCGATGTCAGCGTATCCTTGTCTGACTGGAACA
>CAJWRP010000342.1 GCA_913046025.1 uncultured Chloroflexota bacterium | reverse complement strand
TGCATACTTAGTGTGCGAGTCCCGTGATGGAGGGGAAATTGAGGCTGGGTGTCTTGGCGTCCCACGGCGGAACCAACCTGCAGGCCATAATTGACGCCTGCAAAGATGGACGTTTAGACGCAGAAATTG
The DNA here is from genome assembly GCA_913046025.1 of uncultured Chloroflexota bacterium. The sequence continues at coordinate 3,462 of CAJWRP010000342.1, read as the reverse complement.
CTGTTGTTATCAGCAACAATTCCAATTCTATGGCCATTGAGCGGGCCAAGACAGAGAATTTGCCATTTTGCCACCTTAGCAGCAGCACGCATCCGCAGCCTCCTCTTGAAGACATCGCAATGCGGGCCGTACTTAAAGATCATCGTGTCGATCTGGTAGTTCTGGCAGGATATATGAAGCTATTGGGCCCTGCCACACTAGCTGCCTACCGCAATCGGGTGTTAAATAGCCATCCAGCGCTTCTGCCCAAGTTCGGAGGCAGAGGCATGTACGGTAGTCGCGTCCACGAGGCTGTGGTGGAGGCTGCAGAAAGCATCTCCGGCGTGACTATTCACCTTGTTGATGACCAGTACGATCACGGTGCGGTAGTGGGTCAGTGCACTGTGCCTGTCCTGCAGAACGATGCGGTGGGAGATCTGGAGGAGAAGGTCAAAGACAGGGAAAGGTTATTCTGGATTGAGGTCTTGAGCAAGATTACCTTAGGTGAGATTAATCTGGATGCATTGGCCACACCGGCAGTCCCCCATATCCAACCCAATAAAATGCTGAAACCTGGACCCGGCCGTTGCCGGCGAGGACAGTTATGACGAAACAGACTTACAAAGCAGCGGGTGTCAACTTGGACGCCGCTCAGGAAGTTAAGGAGCGCATTGGCGCCATAGTGAAACCTACTCACGGCCCGCAGGTGTTGGGCGGCGTGGGCGGATTCGGCGCTATGTACCAGCTGGGGAGCTATCGGGATCCGGTACTGGTTTCCAGCACCGACGGCGTTGGCACCAAGTTAAAGCTGGCCATTATGATGGACAGGTACGATACCATCGGGGAAGACCTGGTAAATGCCTGCGTTAATGATGTGGTCGTTTGCGGTGCAAAGCCGCTGTTCTTTCTGGACTACCTGGCTGTCGGCGAGTTAGAACCGTCTGTAGTGGAGGCGTTGATTCAGGGCATGGCTCGGGCCTGCTCTGAGGTAGGTTGCGCCCTTATCGGTGGAGAGACTGCCCAGATGCCAGGCCTGTATGATTATGGTGAGTTCGATATGGCAGGTTTTGTTGTAGGTGCTGTTGAGCGGGACGATATTCTGGACGGCTCCAGTATCATTGCCGGTGACGTGCTGATAGGTCTGCCGTCCAACGGCCTTCACACCAATGGATACTCGCTGGTCAGGCACGTGCTTGGCCTGGACGATGACCAGTCACCCCTCTCAGAGCAGGTGCCTGAGCTAGGCAAGACATTAGGCGAAGCTCTACTCACGCCGCATCCCTCATATGTCAGTGCTGTGGCAGGCGTCCTGTCGCAAATCAAAGGCATGGCCCACATCACGGGTGGTGGGCTCATCGAGAACGTGCCTCGAGTGTTGCCTGATGGCATGGCGGTACGATTCGATACCTCGACGTGGCCTGTGCCGCCAATTTTCACCCTGTTGCAGGAGCGCAGCAGCGTTAGTCGGGATGAGATGTACCGTGTGTTCAACATGGGCCTGGGTATGGTGCTTATCTGCGAGTCCTCGGTGGCCGATGACGTGGTGCGGCAGGTTCCCGAAGCTAGGGTGGTCGGCGAGGTATTCTCCTCCAACGACGACATTCGCGTTGTTCTCTAGTTAATTTATTCTCATTAGGTATCTGATATGAAAGCCCTTCTCAGCGTTTACGACAAGACAGGACTGCTGGAATTCGCAGCCGTTCTTAGCCGATGCGGCTTCGAGCTGGTAAGCACCGGCGGTACAGCAGCGGCAATATCCGGCGCAGGTCTGCCTGTGCAAGAGGTGGCCGACTTGACAGGGTCTCCCGAGATCCTGGATGGCCGGGTAAAGACTCTCCATCCAACAGTTCATGGTGGTATTCTTGCTCGTCGTGACTTGAAAAGTCACACGCAACAGCTTAAGCGGCACGGTATTGCGACCATTGATGTTGTGGTGGGCAACCTCTATCCCTTCGTAGAGACGGTGAGCCGTCAGGGTGTAACGCTAGAGGATGCCCTGGAGAACATTGATATTGGCGGCCCGACCATGATTCGAGCCGCTGCCAAGAACTTTCCAGATGTGATCGTGGTGGTGGATCCTGCCGATTACGGTTGGGTCGGTGAGAAGCTTTCGCAAGACGACGATTATCGCAAAGCACTTTCTCTGAAGGAACGTAAAGGACTCGCCCGAAAGGGTTTTCAGCACGTGGCGCTCTATGACACCGCTGTGTCCCAGTATCTGAGTGATGGCGATTTGCTGTCACTGGATGAGGCTACGCTGGGATTCAACAAGATCAATGAGCTTCGGTATGGCGAAAATCCGCACCAGAAGGCCAGCCTATACACGGCGCCGCTCTCAACAGGAGGCATCGTGCGCGCTAAGCAGCTTCACGGCATCGATATGTCCTTCACTAACATCCTGGACGCCGACGCCGCCTGGAAGGCCGTGTCTGACTTCGCTGAGCCTGCGGTGGCTGTGGTCAAGCACACCAATCCATGTGGCCTGGCCATTCATGAGGACCAGCCAACCGCCTACCAGCGAGCCTTCGAAGGCGATTCGGTGTCAGCATACGGCGGCATTGTGGCATTCAACCGCGAGATGAGTGTGGCTACCGCCAAGACCATGCGCGGTGTGTTATTCGACATCATTATTGCGCCGTCATACGAGAACGGCGTAATGGACATTCTTGTGAAGCGGCGCAGGACCCGCGTGCTGAGAATAGACCCGGCGTCTGGACCTCAAGAAGGGCTGGACGTTCGGCTGGTTTCTGGCGGTGCACTGGTCCAGATGTCCGACGTTTTGGAAGAGGATCCGCAGTCGTGGAAGGTGGTTACCAGCCGTAAACCCACGGATGCTGAGCTTGCCGATCTGGCATTCGCATGGCGAGCGGCCAAGCATATCAAGTCCAACACCATCGTGCTGGCCAAAGATCGAACGCTGGTAGGCATGGGCGCAGGTCAGCCCAATCGAGTCGTCAGCGTTCATCTGGCCCTGCGTATCGCCGAGGATAAGGCCAAGGGCAGCGTGCTGGCGTCCGACGCCTTTTTCCCCTTCGCCGATGGCCTACTGACCGCCGCCGCCGCGGGAGCGACCGCCGTCATCCAGCCCGGCGGCTCCATCCGCGACGACGAGGTCATCGCCGCCGCCAACGACCAAAACCTCGCCATGATGCTAACCGGCATCCGGCACTTCAGGCATTAGACCGCAGCACGGTGTGCGACTTAGACTTTAGAATGTGACGGTTCCTTCACCGTCGTCAGAATAAGTGCGCCGGCGGCGATGAAGATGATGACGGTTGCCATCCCGGCCCGTTGTGACGCGAAAATCGCCGTCACCCAGGCCAGCATTGCGGGCCCGAGAAACGCGGTGACTTTTCCCGACAACGCGAACAGACCAAACATTTGGGTGACCTGGCCAGGCGGTGCAAGCCGTGCCATCAGAGATCGGCTGGCCGCTTGGGCGGGCCCCATGAATATCCCGCGGAAAAACGCTAGAAACCAAAA
>CAJWRP010000341.1 GCA_913046025.1 uncultured Chloroflexota bacterium | reverse complement strand
TGGACTGGTGTTGAGCGGGTGGTCTATGCCAGTTCCATTGCCGTATACGGTGTGCAGGAGTCCTTTGGCGAGAGACCTGTGAACGAAGACGACCTGCCCAGTCCGATCAACGTTTACGGCATGACGAAGGCAGCGAACGACTTTGCCGCCGCCAAGTACATCGACAACTTTTGCATGGACCTTCGTGGTGTGCGCATATGCACCGTGTTCGGTCACGGGCGATTAACAGGCATGACGGGCATCATTGGCGGCCTTATGGTGTCGCTACCGGCAGTGGGCAAGCCCATCGAAATTGACTTTCATCCCGATGAGGCCTCGTCGATGATCCACGCAGAGGACGCCGCGCAGATATTTGTAGGCGTAGCCCTGGCTGAAAAGCTCAACCATCGGGTCTACATCAGCGGGGGCCATCTGGCGACTATCAGTGACATGGCCGACGCCGTGCGGACGCTCATCCCTGACGCGCAGATCACCATGGGCGAGAGGCGGGTGCCTCACGTCTATCTGGTGGACAACAGCCGCATGATGGCAGACATAGGCTACGAACTGGCACCGCTGAGCATGCGCATCCTGGAGCATGCCAACGACGCCCGCGCCGAAGCAGGCTTGGACCCGCTATAGCGGGTGGTTTTGCTTCGGGCTTGCGACTGTGCGAATGGCGTTACTTTCATGTCATTCCGAGCGTAGCGAGGAATCCAAAACGCGCGCCATCACTTTTGCAGTCGCATTAGATTCCTCGTCGTCCGCGGCGGCGGTCTCCTCGGAATGACATTGCAGTATCAATCTGGATCTTGAAATAAGAGCAGGGGAATATGGACAGGCCATGTGAGCCAAGAGCATCTTGCGACCATTTTTCTTTGACATGGAGAGAAACGGAAGTTCTGAGATTAGTGGCGAGCGGTCTTTCCCCTAAATCCATTGCGGGCATCCACGGTGTGCAGTGGTGCGGGGTGGAAATTCGGATTTCGCACATTGTCGCCGAGCTAAATGCGGAAGATTCCGAGGAAATGGTGACCATAGCACGAGAGCATGGCCTGCTAGAGGACTAATAGAGCCGCATGCTGGCACGCTTGGAACCGATAGGCGGGTATGGCTGGGATAGAATAGTAATATCAACTCCCTGTACTACTGGTCTTGACGGGCACCAGGGCGACCGGGGTATTTAAGGAGGACAGCTATGTCTAAGAGGTGCGAGACAGAGGACGAGGCTCACTTTTGAGTCGATGAGCAAACGCAGGAAAGGCTTCCCATCGGAGTCCAACGTGAAGCGAGGCCGCAGGGTAGTGCACCGCTTTCAAAGACCTGGAGGAGAAGCTAGGCAGGGAAGACCCTTGCCCCTGCAAGTCGGGCCGGAAATTCAAGAAGTGCGGCATGACGGCTCGATGAGGGAACACTACTTTTAGGTAGTTCCTAGCATAATAGGCAATTAGTAATCCTCCCCCAAAATAGGGGGAGGATTTTTTCGTTGCTGTTGGTTTGCAACTGAGCTTGCAGGCCTGTTGTTGTACAATAATTGACGGCCTTGCGTACGGTCTATAAACCACATGAGAGGACGATTGTAAAAAATGCTGGACTACTTCCAGGTACTGGATGCGCTATCAACCGAGGACAGGCAGGTGCAGAGTGCCGCCCGCGACTTCATGGAGGTGGAGGTCCGGCCGAATATCGCTCAGTGGTGGGAGGACGGCGTCTTCCCCAGGGACATGGTGAACAAGCTGGGAGAGATGGGCTTTCTTGGCGCGAACCTTCCGAAAGAGTACGGCTCCAGCGGCATTAACAACGTTGCCTACGGACTCATCATGTACGAGTTGGAGCGCATAGACTCGGGCTTTCGCAGCTTCGCCAGCGTTCAGGGAGCACTCGTGATGTACCCGATATATCGCTACGGCTCAGAAGAGCAGAAGCAGCAGTACCTACCCAAGTTGGCCTCCGGAGAGATGGTGGGCTGCTTTGGCCTCACCGAGCATAATGGCGGCTCCGATCCCGGCGGGATGGAGACCAGGGCTCGCAAGGACGGCGAGTCTTACGTAATCAATGGCACCAAGATGTGGATCACCAATGGCAGCATTGCGGATATCGCAGTAGTCTGGGCCAAGGACGAAGAGGACACGGTACGCGGATTCATTGTTCCTACGGACACGCCGGGGTTTCAGGCCAACGATATCAAGCACAAGATGAGCATGCGTGCCTCTGTAACCAGCGAGCTGGTCTTCGATAACGTTCGTATACCTGCATCGCAGTTAATGCCAGAAGTGAAAGGCCTGTCTGCGCCGCTGTCCTGCCTGACTCAGGCGAGGTACGGCATCGCGTGGGGTGCGCTGGGTGCACTGGAGGGCGTGTATGAAGACGCTCTGGCCTTCTCCCAGAACCGTAGCACTTTTGGTAAGCCCATCGCCTCCCGCCAGATAGTGCAGGCGAAGCTGGTAGATATGCTGGCCGACCACACCCGGGGCCTGCTATTGGCATGGCGTCTCGGCGTTCTCAAGGACGAGGGCAACATGAGTCACACTCACGTGTCGTTGGCCAAGCGAGAGAACGTCCGCGCTGCGTTGAAAGCGGCTCGTGTAGCGAGAGAGATGCTGGGTGCCAGTGGCATAACCCTGGACTACAGCATTATTAGGCACATGCTCAACCTGGAGACAGTAGATACCTATGAGGGCACCTACGACGTGCACTCGCTGGTACTGGGGCGGGATATCACTGGTCACAACGCGCTAGTCTAGGTGCTCTGAATTCAGCTAAGTAACTCTGGTAAATTGACCTCTGCATTGGGAGGCTTCCTTTGACTCTGTTCGGAATTGATGACTACACTCCCAGCGAGATCACGCCTCAGATTTACATTGGAGTTGAGTATCGCCTGAACGGCAAGATAAGGCTGGAGGAGTTGGGGTTCACGCACAGCGTTAGCCTGCAGGCTGATTACGATAGCGCCGAACACGGATTGGCTCTGGCCCATCACTGCTATTTGCCGACTCCCGACCAACACGCGCCGTCGATTAGTCACCTGTACGAGGGCGTGGCCTTCATACACGAAGCGGTTGAGAGCGGCGGCAAGGTCTACGTCCACTGCGCAGCGGGCGTAGGTCGTTCGCCTACTCTGGTGGCAGCCTACTTCATACACCAGGGCATGGAGGTTAACGACGCCTTGGACCGTATTGTCGAACCGCGGCCTATCATTACCCCGTCATCCGACCAGGTGATGCAGTTGATTCATTTTGCGGCCGCCCATAAGGAAGCCTAGCCCGAGTCATTTCCTGGTAAGCCTCGAACGCGCCGCATAAGAGCTTGCTAGGCCCAGCGCCACATCCAGCAATAAGAAGCTCCCAGAAATGCTGGATTGAGAGGTGGGTGTGCCTTTGCATGACTGCCACAGAGTTCAAAGGCGGTGAAATAAAGTCGTCTCGATATTGATGCATGGCTGTAATGGTGGAGGAGTACCAAGAAGTGTTCAGTTACGAGGGCTTTGCCCCTAGTCAAATCACGCCGCAGATATTCATAGGCCCCTTTGATTTTGCCAGCGGCAAAATCAGATTAGAAGAGCTAGGATTCACCCATAGCGTTAGCCTGCAGGCTGAATTTGATAGTGTGGAACATGG
>CAJWRP010000340.1 GCA_913046025.1 uncultured Chloroflexota bacterium | reverse complement strand
GGTCGTCTAAGACGTTCTTTCAGCAATCGTGGTCTAGGCAGGGCCATTAACGCTGGGTTAGCACTGCTGGCCGGAATCAGTCTTTTTGTAATGGGTTTCGCAGTATAATAGATGCCATCATGTGAGGATTGGTAGAATCTAGACAATCGAACTGGGGGCAACGCGACCAGGTGAGCGTAAGACAGGAAGGAAACCGCCATGAAAGCAGCTGTTTACAAAGGAGAGCAACGTCTGGTAGTTGAGGAGGTCCCAACGCCGTCAGTAGGGCCGGGACAGGTCTTGATTAAAGTAAGGTATTGCGCCATTTGTGGTACCGATGTGCACGCATTTATGTATGATGTTGCCCCACCCGGTACTGTGATGGGACACGAGTATTGCGGTGCCGTGACTGAGATAGGCGAAAGCGTAACTCGCTGGAAAGTGGGCGACCGTGTGGTTGGCGGCGGCGGCAATCCTCCACCGGGAGTGCTGACCGGCAGCCGGGTTGATCCCCGATTCAACTACAGGACCATGGGCTTTCCACAGAATGGTAGAATGCGGGCCTACGCCGAGTACGTTCTGCTAGAAGACTGGGAACCGGTCCCTATTCCAGATGGCGTTTCAGACGAAGAGGCTGCCTTATGTGAACCCTGCGCCGTCACTGTGCATGCGGTGCGTCTATCGCAAATCAAGCTCGGCGACTCTGTCTTGGTCATGGGGGCGGGCCCCATCGGTCTGCTTTGTCTGCAGACAGCCAGAGCCGCCGGGGCCACGTCTGTATTCGTATCGGAGCCGCTGGCTGCTCGAGCGAAGGCTGCCCGTAAGCTGGGTGCCGACGTTGTGATTAACCCCCTGGAAGAAAATCTGGAAGAACGTGTTGTGGAATTGACAGGTGGCGCTGGGCCGCAGATCGTCTTCGAGTGCGCTGCGGTGCCCTCCCCTTCGACTCTGGACCAGGCGCTAAATGTCGTGGCCAGGTACGGCCAGGTAATGCTTGTGGCGATAGCGTGGGAGCCAACACCCTTGATGACGCCTGACTGGATGGCACGAGAAGTAAAAGTACAGGCCTCGTTTGGAACATTGCCTGAAGACTGGACAGTAGCTCTGGACCTCATCAAGTCTGGAAAGGTTTCTGTGGATCATATGCTGTCGGATGCTAATTTCCTGTCGTTGGATGATATACAGGAGGCCTTTGAATCACTTATGAAGCCTTCCACCCAACTTCAGATGGTTGTTAGGCCTTAGTGGCCGTTGATATTGCCAAAGTGGGTCCTGCGGCAATCCGGACAAAGAGTATGAGATAAGGGCGGTAAGTCGATTCCTTCTAATATGTGGTGTTCGCGGATTGCCTCTTCGATTTCTAACCACTCTGAGCCATATAGGATTCGATTGCACCAACTCCAGGAGGACAGATGGGGGTTGGAATTGTAGGAGTAGTTGCTGGGATGAGGGGAAGGCGGTCATAGATCGTAATAATATTTCCCCTCAATTCCAGACCGTTGTTTTCGATCGGCAGAATCACTAGTTCCATAAGGCGACGTACGTCCGGCCCATCGCATTTGAAGGGAATAACGGTGGCGTCTTGTGTAGAGCGTACCCTCTCCATTAGCTCTCTGATAAGTTACTCAACATCGTCGCCCGGTATGTGGTCCATCAGATCGCTATCTAGAACGCGGACGGGTAAGTCAGCCGCTTTGTTTGCGATGGCGAAATCCATCCACGTCTTATCGTAATCAGATAGTGCAAGCCAGCCTATTGCGCCGCACGACCACTCCGAAAGGCGGACACGTATTCCTTATAATAGGTGCGGAAATGGTATTCGCACAGCATCATCTAGTGCATCTCGAATCTCAGAGGCTACCGTCCAGCCTGCTTTGTAGGCGACTCGACCTGTGTGGTCAATAATCCAGCTCATGTTTGGGATACCGCCAAACTCCCTGTGAACACCGCCGTCCAACAAGTCCTCCATGATTTTGCGAGGTGTGCTGAGCCTTTCCTGCATTATGCAGGCATGTCCCATCTTCTGCTCGATGGTCTTGTGTACGGGAAACGCGGGATCGTCGTCGGGGTGTGCTTCTCGAACGTAGATGAACAGAAAATGCGCCTAGTCAGCGAAATCCTGAGCCATTTGGTCCATAAGCGGAAACTCCGTCTGGCAAAGTGGTCAGGTCATAGAGCCAAACTCGATCATTACCGGCTTGCCACGCAGTTTGGATAGCGTTACCTCTTCACCATCTAGGGAAGGCAATGTGAAGTCCAGTGCCGGCTCTCCTGCATGGGTTGTGGTCTTGAAGTAGTCGAAACGCGCCAGCGATGGTTTTCAAACATCGAAGTTGTACTCGCGTCCGAGAAAGTCCGACATGGTTGCCTTACTGTAACTGGTCTGTGAGATCTTATTTTCTGGAATCGAGATAAGCCTGCAATATGATCGCAGCGGCTACTGAATCGATTTTGCCTTTGTTTTCGGATGGACGAGCGCCGGTCTCTCGTATCATGCGCTCCGCCTGTATCGATGAAAGACGTTCGTCTATTCTGTGAATTGGTAGGTTCGTCCTGCCGGCCAACGAGTTCGCGTAGTCCATGGTAATTCGCGTCTGAGGGCCAACTCGCCCCGACATGGAGTAGGGTATACCAATAACGATCTCAGCTACGTCGTTTTCCTCTGCGATTTGGAGAATTTCGTCCAGGGACGTATCTTTGGCTTGACGCACCAGGGTAGTTAGGGGAGATGCCAAAATACCATCGGGATCACACATGGCAACCCCAATTCGCTTGTCCCCAACGTCCAGAGCAATTAACCGCATCAGCTAGTTTTTTGACGGACTAGCTCTATAGCTCCGTTGATGGCTTCGTCTAGTTTTTCCGGTTGGCGACCTCCAGCCTGTGCCATTCTTGCACTGCCTCCTCCCCCACCGCCAATGACCTTGCCCAGATCCTTGGCGTACTCCCGGGCATCAGAGCCGTTATCAACCAGGTCGGTCGTGATCGCTACGTTGATCGTGGGCCTTTCGTTTATCACCGCGCCCAGAACGACGATCCCACTACGCAGCTTGTCTCGTAGCCAGTCGCTAATCTCGCGCAATGAATCGGCGTTGGAAACCTCGGTCTTGGCGGCAAGCACCGTGACTCCGTTTACGTCCTGCTTGTGGTCCAGCAGACCTGCTGCGGACTCCAGCGAGCTCTGTCGTTCCAATGCGGCCTTCTCGTGACGTAGCGTTTCCATCTCTTCCAGCAGTCCCTGAATTCGATTCTCAACGTCGGCCTGTTTAGTTTGAAGCAGTTGGGCCACGCGCTCTTCCCTGTGGAATCGTTCCCACACCATGCGCTCAGCTGATCTCCCCGTGATGGCCTCTAGGCGGCGCATTCCGGCGCCGATGCTGGACTCGCTAAGAATATAAACGCTGCCCACTTCACCGGTGTGGCCTACGTGGGTCCCTCCGCACACCTCGAAGCTGAAGGTCTCGCCGTTGACTATCTCAACCAACCGGACTCGCTCGCCATACTTGTCGCCGAAGAAGGCCAGTGCGCCGCGTTCGATGGCTGAGGCATAGGTGTCCTCATCTTTTAGCACCCGGGCGTTCTGCCGGATCTTCTCGTTAACAAGCCACTGCACCTGC
>CAJWRP010000339.1 GCA_913046025.1 uncultured Chloroflexota bacterium | reverse complement strand
CACCAGTACGATCTTGGGCAGTTGGGGTTGGCCCGTTACCACCAGTACGATCTTGGGCAGTTGGGGTTGGCCCGTTACCACCAGTACGATCTTGGGCAGTTGGGGTTTGATCGGCACTCTGTTGCGGAGTTGAAGTCGGACCTGTGTCGGAACCACAAGCCGCTCCAAAAAGCACAGCTAACCCTAAGACTATTACAAGCGGTCTCATAGGTTAATCATATCACCTTCAGAAGTACTAGGTGAGCATGGCATCGCGCTCCAGGGCCAAGGGAGGTAAACCAGCCCTCCTGCAAGCCCTAGCACCAGCGCCATAAACCTAAGAAAACCAACCATTCCCCTCTACCCCCGGTATGTTAAAAACCAAAGCAATCATAGATTCTTACTTATTACAGCCCTTAGTGTACGAACAAACTATGTCAGTTATGGGGGTACGCTAGTCGAAAACAGGTGACATTGGCGTTAATTTTTTTGCGAAAATGTGAATAAAACATTAGAATTTTTTGTATTACAAGCATCGGACACTTGTTGACCAGACTGATATTTTTAGCGGCCGGAAAAGGACCCGGCAACAGCAAAGGACCAGAAATGCAAACTCACCTCACATCGATAAGCGCAGTTACACTCGTGGTAGCAGACATGAGCGAGGCATACAGGTTCTACGAATCATTGGGGTTCGAGCCTAATTATGGAGGGGAGAGAGCCAGTTTCTCCAGCTTCAAGATTGGAACAAGTTACCTGAACCTAGAGCTAGCTAAAGATCTCAGCAACGATGCGCTTTGGGGACGCGTCATTTTCTACGTAGACGATGTTGATGCCATGTACGGTCACGTCTTAGCCCTGGGTTTGCAGCCAGAGGCGGCGCCCCGCGATGCCGAGTGGCACGAGCGCTTTTTTCACCTGAGGGATCCTGACGGCAACGAACTCAGCTTCGCCAAACTGCTCGAGTAGCCTTCTATAGGCCAGCCATCACTGCCAAGGAGTCCACAACTTGCCGGGCTGACCCTGGTGCGGAGCTCTCAACGTCGCTTAGCTTGGGCTGCGGGTACACCACCATGCGGAGGTCTGGCATTCCCAAAGCAATAGCCTGGGCCCTTGCCGCCTTTTCAAAAACGTCGTGAACAACAGCCACGGCAGCCACACCCTGCTTTTCCAGATTAATAGCGTCCCACACGGAGCCGCTAGTGCAGGACCCTCAAGCACATACTCCCGCAAAGGCGATCTCGCTCTTGGACGCCATGTCTTTAATAATGTCGTCGGGAGCAGGTGCGAAGGTGTTGGGCTTTGTGTAGCTAGTGATCTGAGTGGTCTCCCAGCGGCTCTGCACCTCCGCCTCAAAGCAGTTCCAGAATGGCACTATGGACAGGTGCCCGTTAGACAGAAATCCAACCCGAGCTCCACGAATTTCAGGAAGCTGGGCTATTGTATCCCCGCTTACCTCTCCTGGCTTACCCACCGGCACGCCCATTACTATCTTGCTCATTTAACTTCTCTCCACGCGTTCAACCTGTGATTCTTCCTACAGAGAACGCCTCTTGAATTCATATAGACCGGGTGCTGCCTGCTACTAAGACTCAGGAAATTTAATGCTGCGGGTCTCTGCAAAGCCACCCGCCTGCATCCAACCCGGACAGAAAGCACAGAAGCCACTTCCAGAACCCCAGCCACCGGCTACAGTCACTAGCAGATCATCAATATTTCGTATTAACGGCACACGAGCCTCGTCATTGGAAGCATCCACGTTGTGGCTCCAGTGATATGGGTGGTCCGACGTTAGGAAATGGCTGCGCTTCATGAGTCCCACAGGCCTGGTTGCCAATTCCTGTAGCTTTCGCCTCACTGAGTTCTTGTCATAACCCTCTTCTTTCAAGCGATGCGCAGTCATCGGTCCAAGAATCAGGAGCATTTGACCTCCACCGCACATATTGTTATTGCCGGCGGTGGCCATGGAATCGGCCAAGGTATAGAAGACGTCCTCAACTGGGTAATCGTAGCCAGACCCTGTGCCTATGTGGTGCGGGGATTCGCACGCGAATACCGTGACACAACTCTCGTCCACATTGAACCCACGTTCAACATGAATGGGCTCCCAGGGCAGGTCGGGGCGCTCCGCTATGCAGTAGGCGTACTTGCCCGGATGCCCCAGCGTCGCACGATCTATGTCGCCGGGATAAGCGCCGCCAAGGTTCCAGAGGATCAGCCGTAAGGCTCGACCGACCACAGCGTTAGCCCTGGCTCCGCCGCCAAAGACGTTGTCGCCGTAGTTGAAGTTCAGTTGCTCCACTACAGGGCCGCTTACGATTATTAACGGGCCCACACAGTTAGTCGTTGCCTGAACACCGTTGAGATTGAATTCAGGTGTCAGAACTGCCTCCAGTGCGGCGAAGACCACGGGAATATGTTCAGGCAAACAACCCGCCATGATGCAGTTCATAACGACATTTTCGACTGTAGCAATGCGATTGGCAGGCGGCACGACCCCCAGGACCTCTTCAGGGTCTCTTTTGAAGTAATCCAGTGCCTTCTGAATAAGGACTGTCGTAGGAGGCACAACGGGAAGGCCATCCGTCCAACCTAACTCATACGTTAATTCAATTGCCTGTTCTATACTGTCGGCTTCGACTGTTTCCATCGGCTTCCTTCATTGCGGTTCGTATCGAGATTATCAACCAATATATGGTACATCTGGCGCATTATCAACTTGTGTGGCCGCCTGAAAGGGCAGTGTGTTCTAGGGGAAATAATGCGCCACACCCCATCGAATACTCAGGACATTTACGAATTAATTAAAACTCGAACTTGATATCGGTATTCTATCGGTGCCCCGTAATATCTGGAAACTATTCCTATTCGAGCCCAATAGCGGGTGGAGTGGCGAGGCATTTAGATTTGAGACAGGTCATCGTGACGATTAAACGACCCGGAAACGCGATACTCATCCTTGTAATCTTGGGTCTGGTCCTGCTGCAAATAGACCTAAAACTGATTTCTCTGGACCGTCTTGTCAGACCTGTTTCTCTTAGCATGGCCAATCCTAGCGGTCATTTCGGTCGCATTAGTCGGATTCAGACTACTCTTGAAGCTGGAATCGTTCATGTACGCGGCCAGCTGGGCAGTGCTGGTTATAACCGGATTCGTAGCCGTTCAGTTCGCTCTCACTTCCATGGGCTCGGGTGGCGTGAATATTTCGACAGGCGGTCCAGTGGCGGAATGGCCATCCTATCGAAAAGACTTGGGGGGATCAGACTACTTCCCGCTGGAACAGATTAGTAGAGATAACGTGTTCCACTTGGAGATCCCCTTGGAGTACCACGCTGGCGACTTTTCCGACGGCTCGGATGGGAGGCAAAAGACCAGCTTCCAAGCCTCTTCGATAATGATCGAGGGGGTCCTCTATTTCAGCACCATCTACGGCAAGGTTGTAGCCCTTGATGCTGAATTAGGCACGGAGCTATGGACATTCGATCCAAGCCTGGACAGGTCGATGCGAAGAGCAGAAAGAGCCATATGGGCAGATTCCAACATAGCCGCTGGTGACGTCTGCCAGCGACGCATCTTCGTTGGAACGCTTGATGCGCGCTTGATTTCTATCGACGCCA
>CAJWRP010000338.1 GCA_913046025.1 uncultured Chloroflexota bacterium | reverse complement strand
GTCCCTGGCTAAGATCTACCCTGCCACCGTCTCCGAAAGCCGAATCGACCTGCCCGGTCTCGGCGTCCAGGGCCCACAAATAAGAATCATTGGTAGCGAAGAAGATCCTGCGCTTCCCGCTTCCTTCCCAGTAAGCAACACCTCGAGTGTTATAACCAAGGTTCGCTGGGCGTCCTGCCTCCCAGGCTCGCGTATCGAACACCCAACGTGCTTCACCGCTTTGTGCATCCAGGGCCACCACGCGACCAAATGAAGTTGGAATATACATGATACCTTCCACGACTATAGGCGTAGCCTTGTAGGGACCGGGGACAGCGGTGGAATTGGTTCCGGCAATATTGGCGGCAACTGTCTCATTATCAACACTGTCCCAGCTCCAGGCTACGACCAGGTCGTCTACGTTCTGGGCTGTAATCTGGTCCAATGTTGAGTACTTGCTGGAGCCGTTGTCTCCGCCGTAACTGGGCCAATCGGCGGCAGTACCATTGAGGATGAAAATTGAGAGAAAGCTGGCGGTTAGGTATTTCAGGAGATTTCTTAAAGACATACTGCCCCCAGGCTAATTAATAGTGTGAGCCGAGGATACTACACGATTTAGGGATGCCTATAAAAGCCTTAGGTGAATGGTACGAATGTGGCGGAGGGAGGTGAAACCGGGGATTTCGAAGCATCAGCCTGGAGTGCAGGTCAAACGACGAGGCTTCTCACGGGTATTGACAAGTTAACCCCTGAAATCGATGAAAGAGCCAAACGGTATGTTGATTAATTTGAGGTGGAAATCGGTGGTGTCTGTAAGCTTTCGATTGGTTCATACGGCAAATTGTCACAGAAGGGGGATTAACTTGTCAGTATCCCCCTGGCTCCTAACTCCCCTCGGCGGCTTGCTCGGCCATGGCTACCTCTGCTAATCGACGCAGCTTGGCTCGTTGGATCTTGGTTCCGTTTGGACTCTCGGTGGTAGGAAACGTATTTATTTCAAGAAAAGCCACCGGCACTTTAAAGCGCGCCAAGCCTTGCTTACAATATTGGCCTAGTGCCTCCTGATCCAGTTCACCCAGCGTTGTTGGAATCACGAAAGCAAACGGCCGCATCACTTCCCCGACTCTAACAGCTACCACCTGTGCAGCCTCTACTTGCGGGTGTTCCGCCAGATGGCTTTCGATCTCAACGGGGCTCACCAGATAACCGCCAAGCCGCAGGGTATCTCCCATGCGCGCCTCAAATACGAAGCTGTCTTCTGATGTGGTATAGCCCAGGTCGCCGGAGCGCAGATAGCCGTCTGCGGTCATTGCCTCCGAGGTGGCGTCGGGATCTTCGAAATATTCCAGCATCAGGCTTGGACCCTTGAGTTCCAACTCTCCACTTTCCCCATGGGCCATCAGTTCGCCCGTCTCGGGATTGCGTGTCCGCACTTTGGCCTGATCAGAAATCAATTTACCGCCCGGCACATATCGTTCGTCATACGGTAATGTATGATCGCGGCGAGCAAACAGGGCCTGCACTTCACTCATGCCATATAGGCCAACCAACTTGACACCACGCGCGTGGGCCCGGCGTGCCACTTCATCGGCTGACATATTGAACGCGCCGTAGGCACAACACACCAGCCCCGGCATCGCCTGCTCTCGTGGGTCGGCTGCCAGCATCGCGATGATCATGTCGTCGGTGGCACTGAAGTAACGCACCTTATGAGTATCGATTAAGGCAATGGCCTCGGCTGCATCGAAAGAGTTTTGCAGCACCGTCGGTCGGCCGCCGGCTATCGCCGCAGTGATATGGTTGAAACCAAACACTCCACATAGGGGCAAGGTCTGCAGGAAGCAGCCATCTTCAAACTCACCTACGATCAAGGGTTCCAAATTACGCCAAACATCCTGGGCATGTTGTGCGATTCCTGTCTGCCGATGCAGAACAAATTTAGGTGCCTTGGTGGTGCCCGAGGTGGTGAAAATATTGCAACCGACATCAGGACCCGAGTGATCCTGATCGTAAGGATCTGCGGCAACAAGCTCTTCGTAGCCGAGCTGGTTTTTCGCGGCAATCGCAGACGGCACATCGTTCACCACTTGGCCCTCGTCATAGAGGATGACCGTTTCCAATTGACCCAACGCGTCTTCGGGAATCTCCGAAAGGATTTCCAGGAAATCAATATTGCGAAACCCCGGCCACAGCACCATCAGCTTGGCGCCGGAACGCCGGACGATGTCGCTCACCTCTACGCTTCGATAGCGGGTATTCACGGCAACGGCGATAGCACCCAAACGAGTACAAGCCAGATAGAGGGCAATATAGGCGATGGTATTGGGTAGCCAAAAGGCGACGCGGTCACCGGATTTCACTCCCAGGTTGCTCAATCCTCGGGCTGCTTTTAAAGACAGCTGGTTTAAAGCACCATAGGTCATTTGTTGTTTACCGTAGATCACCGCGGTGTCGTCGCAGTGACGGGCAACATTACGCTCCATTAAAGCGGTTACTGTGTCGATGTATGTTGTTATCATACTGCGGCTATCCTACCGAATAAATTGGTTCAACAGGGTACAATTCGCATAGACATACCAGTTTCTGGTACTGACAAGTTAAACGCCGATCTGCGACAATTTGGCGCACGAATCGATCAAAAATATACAAAAGACACAGATTTCCCCCTCAAATTATCCAACATGCCGTCTGGCTCTACCATCGATTCAACCTAAGCCATAGAGATATCGAAGATTTGCTGGCTGAACTAGGTATTGAGGTGAGCTAAAAGGCAGTGCGCTCGCGACATTCGTGCGTCCCTGCACAGCAGAAAGCGACTGGGCGAGCTGCGGCCTGAAATTGCAAACAATTCAAAAATGGTTGAATTGGAGGACAGATGGCCCGCTAGATTAGTCAATGTCGTGGAGATTTAAGGAGATTTCCGGATTTCCGAAGGACCTCAGTGTTAGCAGGACGATAATTTTCGCCAAATGACGGTGTGGACACTTAGAGAGATAGCTTTTATGCTGCTTCTACGCAAGAATTGGCTATCCGCAAGAATGAATTCAGCATCGAGGGCCCATCCAATTCCGCTTCTCAGATCGACGGGAAGAAGAGGAGCGATCACAGCGTTGACTTCCTACGAGCGCAGCCTCGAATCACTTCATCGACACCCGGTACCCCAGTGGTTCCAGGACGCCAAACTGGGCATCTTCATTCATTGGGGACTCTTCTCCATCCCCGCCTTTGCGCCACGCTTGCGTCACATCTCTGAAGCCTTCATCGATCACTATCGCATCTCAGCGGCGATGACTCCCTATACCGAGTGGTACCAGAACGCGATCCGTGTCCCCGAGAGCCCCTCGGCAAAGCACCACGCCGACGTCTGGCAGGGCCGTCCCTACGCCGACTTCAAGCAGACCTTCGAAGCGGGGCTCGAGAACTGGGACCCAGCAGAGTGGGCGCGACTCTTCAAGCGTGCGGGTGCCCGCTATGTCGTCCTCGTGACCAAACACCACGACGGATTCTGCCTCTGGCCGAGCGAGGTCAAGAATCCGAATCAGGACGCCTGGACGACCAAACGCGACGTCGTCGGAGAACTCGCGAGCGCGGTTCGCGCGGAGGGGCTTCGCTTCGGGGTCT
>CAJWRP010000337.1 GCA_913046025.1 uncultured Chloroflexota bacterium | reverse complement strand
TGCAGATGACTTCGAACTTCTGGACAACATTTTGAAATTAGCCCCTCGCTTTGAAAACAGCGAAGAACTAGACGACGTATCGCCATTCATATACGTAATGTTCTGATTTCGCAAGATCTATTTTCGAGAATCTATCGACGATGCAATAGCTGCAATAATATTCAGTATGGTATCATCCGTAATTGCGCGGCATATAGTACTCCGCAGCCTCAGCAACGATAGGACGCCTACTAATTGGCCAACGATAATGAACCAAATAAGCCCTCCGACAACCCCGTAACCCAAGTTAAGGCGATATACGTCCATTATGTATGGGTTGTAGTCGCGATCATCGCAGGCATGCAGATGGTGGGCGCATCGCTCCGAATGGCCTTCGGCGTGCTCATCGACCCTCTCAGCACCACATTTGACTGGAGTCAGGGCTCTATTACCCTGGCGTACGCTATCACGGCGATTACCACAGCCCTTGTATCTCCTTTCGCAGGCATGGTTGGCGACCGCTACGGCGCGCGTCGCTCCATGGCCCTCGGTGTTATCTTGTTCATCATTGGCGCGTCTCTGACAGCGATGGTGAGAGAGCCATGGCATCTTTATGTAACCTTTGGTCTTGTTTTAGGCGTAGCTCAGGCGCTGTTCCTGGTTCCTCTCATTCCTGCTGGTATGTCCTGGTTCCGACGTCGTCTTGGCGTTGGCATGGGCATCATCATGGGTTCCAGGGGTATGGGACCCGCGATCGGTGCGCTTATGATAGGCCTGCTGGTGCAAAACCTAGGCTGGCAGAATGGCGTGCTGGTCATAGCAATAGGCGGAGGTGTCATCATGGCCGTGATGACGCTGTTTTTCCGCAATCGCCCATCAGACGTTGGAGTATTGCCGTACGGCTCTCGACCTGGCGATCCTGTGGAGAAAAAGGGAAGGCCCGACCCCGAGAAAGTCAAACGTTACTCCTCGTACATGCGCAAGACAACCGTTTTCTGGAACATGTGCTCCATACACTTCCTGGGTTGCGTCGGCCACGCCGTCATTATCATTTACATCGTGCCTCTAGCGGTTAACGAAGGTGTATCTGTTGTAGCCGCCGCAGGACTTTTGACCGTAATGTCTGGGGTAAGCGTACTCTCGCGCATGGCAACACCTATACTCTCCGATAGTTTTGGTTCCAAGCCTGTTATGGCAACGGCATACGTGCTTCAGGCGCTGCCGGTAATCATGCTGTTCTGGACCCACGACCTCTGGCTCTTCTACGTCTTCGCCGCGACCTTTGGCATAGGCTACGGCGGCGAGTCAGGCGGGTTCCCGATCTTGAACCGGCGTTACTTCGGGCTGGCGCCTATTGGCTCAGCTCACGGTTCACAGATGCTTGGTGCAGGGCTAGGTATGGCCTTGGGCGGCTGGATAGGCGGGCCTATTTATGACATCACACACAGCTACGACATCGCGCTGATGATCTCCATCGGCGCCAGCCTGTTCGGCTTTGTCGGTATTCTGATGTTAGAGCCAACGAAACGCCTGCTGATTCCTGACTGGGAACATGATGAGCCAGATAAGGCCATGGCTCCAGTGCCGGCGCAAGCTACTGGCGATGACTAGTTTTTCGAATTGTAGGCGTTGCCCGCAATATTAGCGATGGCTTCAATGAAATGACAGCTTCATCTTAATTTCAATCCCTTCCGAACTACTTGTTGAAGTTTGCCATTTCAGCGACCCTAGTTTACTTTGTGTTCAATATTGTTTTGGGAGTGGATCATGCCGGAGCGAATACTTGGCGACGTAGGAACGGAAATGGTTTGGGAAAACGAGCATGTACGGGTCTGGGACCTGATTCTAGAGCCAGGACATTCCAGCGAATGGCATCGCCACGCCATGCACTACACCTTCATCGTAACCCGCGCCGGAAAACTAAAAGCTGAGTACGAGGACGGCTCTGAGTCTGTTCTCGACCTGCAGTTGGGCCAGGTGGTCATGGGGCAGCAGGGCTCGCTTCACAAGGTAACCAACGTCGGCACAGAGCTCTACAGCAACGCCATCGTGGAAATGAAGCACTAAGACGACATGCAGGAGGTCAGTCATGCCTAGAGGAAACGAGCCATTGGGAGATGTAGCGTCCGAGGTACTGTTCGAAAACGATAAGGTAAAGATATGGAACCTGATCGTGGAACCGGGAGAGGCCAGTGGATGGCACATGCATGGTCGCGATTACGTGACGGTGGTTGTTGAGGGCAATGGCTTGGGCGCGGGGTTTGATGACGGCACGTCAAGAGAAAATCCGTCGTCGCCCGGAACGTGGCGCTACCACGACGATCATCAGATCCACCGCGTAGTCAACAACAGTTTATCGCGGTACGTAAACGTTCTCATCGAGCTAAAATCCTAGAGTCTTTGTTAGGAGAGGCTAGTCGCCTGACCAGCGCACTGCAGCCAGCGTCGTTGGCCGCAATAACCATGCGGCCGATAATAAGACGTATCAATTCCAAGGAATACGTGCGAACGAAGTCTACCACCGAAAGTACAACGATAAAATGCTGTAGCAGGTTGAGCAAGGCGAATCCATAATCGTTTAGTAGCTGCTCGTACTCATAACCAACCACCCTGGCTTTGAATAGGGCTTCGTGGTATGCCGGTGCATAAACCGAATGCACGAGGTACAGATCTGCGCTAGGAACGCAGAACCTCAATAGCTCAGCGACATCTAGTACGGACCGGCCCCGCTACAGGTGCCTGCCAGTCGACTACTCAAACAGTTGCAGGCTCACTTAATTTGTCCCAAAGCAGATTGCCTACGTGGGAATCACCGAGACACAACGTGGCGGGCATTCAGCACAATTCTGATAAGACAGTCGACAAGTAGCCCGACAGCCTGTCACAAATTAGTATCTCGGGAGAACTTAGTGAAGGCTCCATGACCTTGCATAATTCCTCCAACGCCCTTTAGTAAGAGCGAAAGGAAGCTTTTAAACAATCATGCAGGTTGGTAGGTTCTCGGAACACCTGTCATATTCAACGATGATTCGAACAAGGCTGCTCATCCGAGATATTGCTTCACTTATGGGCTCCACTTCAAAGGCTTTTTCTGACTGGTCGACAAGAACACCGCCGGATCTTAAGGCTTGCGTAATCCATTCAGCGATCACGTCTTCGTGGCACTCCGGGATGTCACGAGAGGCAGTGTTGGTCCTACTCATTAGTCACGTCTAGGTCGCAAGAATAGGGTTATGGTGCGCATACTAGTGCCTAAATAACTATGCTCGTCGATTTGAAAGTGACAAAAATACCGGGTTCCCTTGATATTGAGACCTCCGACATTAATAGTTTTGTATTTAGGAGAGGTTAGCTCTTAAACGCTGGTATCACCTGCTCCCCGAAGAGCTTAATGGACTTCTTTACCTTGACGTGCGGGATCTGGTCGCTTTGCATGATGAGAAGCGTCTGATCGACGCCGATCTCTTCGTGGCGCTTGACACACTCGATACAACCATCAGGATCACCGGCAACGATTACGCCTCGCTCGGCCAGGAGCTCCGGTGGAAGTTCGCCTAGTGCCGCCCTAGGTGCTCCGCCGCCGCCCACGTCTTGCTCGCCGCCCTGAAAGCGCGAGAAATTTGCCTGCAAGTGCTCTGGAACACCGCCCCAA
>CAJWRP010000336.1 GCA_913046025.1 uncultured Chloroflexota bacterium | reverse complement strand
ACCCTGGAGGACATCCTCCGGAACGCGCCTGACCAACCGGACGAAGGGCCCTAGAGTCCAACTCCAGAAAATGTTCAGGGTCGTCCGCTCAGATTGAGCGGACGACCCTAAGTAACTAAACCGTTGCCTGGAACACGGGTTGGCAGTCCTAGTGGCTGTCAGATTGCCAAGTGAGGCTGCCGGCCTATGGTTACCGTCCCCATTTCACCTCAAATATTTGTGCCTCTTGGTCGAGACCTTTTAGCGTTCTCCGCCCGAAATCCGAGTACGAGTACTCGGTATCGGTGGGACGGTAAGCGATTTGTTGCAAGAGGTCCGATACCAATATCTGGCCTCCTGAGGCGGTGTCCATTATTCGGGCGGCCATGACAACGGCTGTGCCGAAGTAGTCGTCGTTCTCTTTGATGGTCTCCCCGACGTTGATGCCTATGCGCACCTTTAGCTGGCGGTCCTCGTTGCGCCGGTTGTAGTCTTGTAGGTCTTTTTGAATCTCCACGGCGCAGGAGACGGCCTTCCGTGCACTGTAGAAGGCGAGCATGTATCCGTCGCCAGTGTTTTTAACATTGAGACCGCCGTGATTTTGCACCTGTCTCCGAATGATCTCGCCGTGAATCTCCAGCAATGACTGGTTCTCATCGTCGCCGAGGCGAGTGAGCATCGCCGTTGACCCTTCTAAGTCGGTAAACATGATGCTGGCGGTAATCTCCCGTACTCGCCGCTCCATCTGCGCGTAAGCCGCCTCTAGTTCTGTGTGCAGGCGCTGCTGTTCTTCGTCCGATTTCGTCCGTGCTCTGCGGCCCTCCGCTTCCCGCAACTCCCTTTCCACGGCAGGACCCAGCCTGGTCAGGTTGTTGTTCAAAACATAGTCGTGAGCTCCCGACTTCATGATCGCCGCCGCCATGTCTTCACCGATACTGCCAGACACGATTATGAACGGCACATCGAGACCTGTCTCATTCAGCAGCTTCAACACCCCCAACGAGTCGAAATCGGGCAATACATGGTCGGACAGAACAAGCTCCCAACCACCCTTCTCGAGGGCAATCCTCATATCTTCTTCAGAATCGACACGCTCGTACTTAGGGTCGAATTTGGCCCTTCTAAGTTCTCGGAGAACCAACAGAGCGTGGTCTTCCTTGTCTTCAACAAGCAATACACTCAGCGGTGTGGTCATATAAACCTTCCTCAGGCTGCCTGCGGCTGGTCCAAGACCAGCCCCCGTCTTCGGTAATGCTAGACTCTATCTTCGCTTTTCAATGCAGTCCAGTGAACTTCCACGGGGGCTCAGCCGGTCACCGTTGCCATCATCACTCTATCTTAGAAGCCGTGCCATCCGGGTTGATCTTGACTCCGACGATCGGCGAGACCTTCTCGTTGAAGATCCTAACCGCTTCCGAGTCCGCTCCACCAGTCCGTTCCACCCACCGCGGCAGGACGTGCTGCAATAGGGCAACTCTCCCGGCGGTGGTTTCGATCCCTGTGTCAACTCAGCGTGAAGTAAAAAGTTGCGCCTTCCTCAACCGCTGCTTTTGCCCAGATCTCCCCGCCGTGGCGATGGATGATGCGCTGCATTGTGGCCAGGCCGATCCCGGAGCCCTCAAATTCGGATGCGCCTTGAAGTCTTTGGAAAGCCGCAAACAACTTCTCGGCATCCGCCATGTCAAACCCATCTCCGTCATCGCTGACGAAAAACACATCTACACCATCCTGCTTTGTGATGCCGAACTCCACTTTCGCTTCGGGGTGGGCGCCGGTGTATTTCCAAGCATTGCCCAACAGGTTGTTCAGCACGATTCGTAGCTGACCTTCGTCGCCGTTGGCTGTTAGACCTTCCATGGCGCTGAAGGTAACCTTCCGGTCAGGCGCGCGCTGCCTCAATTCCTCTGCGACCGTGATGGCTAGAGCGCTCAAGTCCACACTCGCAACGTGTATATCGCTGCGGGTGGCGCGTGAAAGATCAAGCATGTCTTCGATAAGCTGGTCCATCCGTTGGCTGGCGGTCCGCACGCGCCGAAGGTAATCTTGGCCCTCTTCGTCCAGCACGTCATTGTAATCTTCCAGCAGCGCTAGGCTGAATCCGTCGATGCTAAGCAGAGGGGCCCGCAAGTCGTGGGATACGGAGTAAGAGAACGCTTCCAACTCTGTATTGATGTCGGCTAGTTCTTCGGTGCGCTTTTCCAGCGCCGTTTCCGCCCTTCTTCGCTCTTCTAGTTCAATTCTGAGCTGGTCATATAGGTCTGAGAGTTGCTCGCTCATGGTGTTTAGATTCCAGCTCAAATCGCCAAATTCGTCGCGGTTTGGCACATTCACCCTTGGGGTAAAGTCGCCACCGGCGATCCGAGCTAGGGCGGCGTCTATCAAACGCATGGGCCGGATAAAAGCGGAAGACATGACGAAGCCCAACAGCAGCGCCAGGGCTAAACTAAACCCCGAAAACGACCAAACCAAGGTCTTGAGCACGCAGCTCTCTGAATCGAAAGCGACGGTGGCATCTGTCATCTGCCTAGCGGCGTCCAGTTTCAATTTCTGTATGGACGACTCGAGAGCGAAGCCGGGCGGTGGGTCTGGAGCGGAGGTGAGTGATGATACCTGAGATATGTACTGTGCCCGGGCCTGATCGATGTCACCGGCTTCTAGGAGGCTGGTTAGCGATCCGTTGGTAACAGCGAACTGTCCGTCGGATTCTCTGATAGCCCTGAGGAGCTCTTCCTCTTCAGGCCGGCTGATCCTTTCGATCGCGTCAAGTTCGTCTGAGAACCAACCCTGAAACAGGGCTGTCTCCCGTTCCAACGAAGACGTGGTTAGGACTGGCTGAATGAACTGCCCGGCCAATGCAGCATCTGCTGGTTGGCCAAGAATTACAGATTGTTGACGTGATTGGTCTTCTCTTGGATCAGGGTGATCTCGTCAACTTGACGGCTCATCCCATTGATGAATACACCGCCGATGATCGCCATGTCCAACAGAAGTAAGGCAACTACGAGAAAGCCTGTGAGTAACTTTGTCCGGACACTGACCTTGGCCTTCGCCAAGGCATCTACGAGAGGAGACAACGGGCCCCGCATGAATGGCAACAACCCATCGTCCACTGGAGGCAGTCCGGCACTCTCCCCATCCAACGATTCCCGGTCCGCTGGTGGCGTGACTCTGGCCGTTGAATCATTTTGGTTAGCCACGAGCGTTACCTCCCCGGAGCAAAACCGTCGCAGTTACCTTCAGATTGTTCCTGGACTTGGAGGCGTCAATTGTAGCATCAGCCCAAAAGTATCCGGTGCCGCTGGGATTTGCCTAAATTCCCATTTTGGAAGAGCCTGGTATCGTTATCCAACCTTATCCTGCATAGCTTCGCTTCTTAGCGCCACAGCTTGTCTACAACATTTGGAAAAAACCTAGACATGTAGGTGGTGTGCGCTCAATCTGGGCCCGACGAAGGACGCGCGCAAGCCGTGTTTACGGTGGTAAGCGGTATTCGCTAACGCGTTGGTTCATCAGGTCCGATTGCGTCGCGATCCTCGACTTAGGTCGGAGTTCATCATGAGCGGGACAAACAAGCCGGCCGGTTAGATAAGACCTTCGGCCTCGGCCGCTTTCTCGATCAATTCCCAGCCGATGTCGGTCCCTGGAACGAAACGGTCGCAGG
>CAJWRP010000335.1 GCA_913046025.1 uncultured Chloroflexota bacterium | reverse complement strand
AACCACTGAGCTAACCGCCCCTCCGTTTGGGCAGCTTCAATTATAGGCACGCCACATAGCTAGCGCAACCCCGGCCGTAGTAGGGTTGTAGAGCCACACTACCCTGATTCTTCGCCGGTGAAACGCCTTGCCAGTAGGTCTGTTTGACATAACTGAGTTTACTGTGCGGTCATCCCGCCATCGATCACCAGTTCGGAACCAGTCACGAATGACGACTCTTCCGAGGCCAGGTACAGGATTCCTGCCGCGATGTCTTCCGGCTGGCCCATTCGCCCCAGTGGTGTTTTGCCCACCCGTTCCTCGTTGATGCCCGGAACGTCATGGTGCGCCCGAGTCATGGGACTGTCCACGAAACCCGGATGGACCGAGTTGGCCCTGATGTTCTCGGAGGCGTACTGGATGGCAGTCGACTTGGTGAAGATTCGCACGGCACCTTTAGAGGCGTGATAGGCGGAAGATGTTGCGCTGCCCACCATCCCGTATATAGAAGAGATGTTGATGATGGACCCGCCGCCGGCCTTGCGCATCTCGGGGATGGCGGCCTTAGTGCCCAGAAACACGCCTTTCACGTTCACAGCCATTACCCAATCCCATGCGTCCAGAGTGGTTTCCTCGACCCCGTTCCGGTGGCTAACCCCGGCGTTGTTCACGATGACGTCCAGCTTGCCGAAACTGTTCAGGGTCGCCTTTATGGCTCTGTCCCAGTCCTCCTCGTCAGTCACGTCCAAACGTACGAACAAGGCCCGGCCACCAGCCTCGGTGATCTGAGTTTCCAGGGAGCGACCGTCCTCCGCCAGCAGATCGGCGATCACCACCGCGGCGCCCTCTTGGGCCAGCAGTCGTGCCGAAGCGCCGCCGATGCCGCCAGCCCCACCAGTAACCAGCGCTACTTTTCCCGAAACGCGTCCACCTTCCTGCATCGTGCGCCTCCAAATACCTTTACATAACTGATCCTATAGTATACATCAGGCCCTAAATGACCTGGTGTTAGATATCGATTCAGTGCTGGTCCCGACCATTCATACTCGAACACTTTGCGGTGTTCTGGATCCTTGCAGGGTCTAATGCTTCGGTAACTATCTCTCCCAGTCCTACCTCTCGTCCAGCACTACTCCCCAATACAGGATTGAAAGGATGTCAAGGGTCGTATGTTACCCGGACTATTCCGTATAGCTATCGGTATTCTTCCATATGGGATACCAGTCCTAGCTAAGGAACCAAATCAGGTGCATACTTTACGACATCATGTCATAAGGAAAAACGTCCGGAATATCTGCCTAGGACCCTTTCCATCCCTGCAGATCCTGCCCTGAGCTCAGGATTCGAACGCGCGACCTCTTTTCCCTCAGGAAGATCATCCGGCATTTAGGATCCTGGATTGAAGTCAATTGCAGACATCTAGGGCTACCGTAGCTCGAGCGGGTTACGCCTTCTCCGTTTTCCGACACCGCAGTTTCCTATTCGTCTGGTCGTCTACCACATTGGTGGCGATGGGCACCCAGATGGAGATGTTGGTCATGGGATGGTTCGTCCTCACCCTGACCGATTCCCCATTCTTGGTGGGCGCAATCTCGGCGGCCCGTATGTCTCTGAACCTTCTGGCCCTTTTCGCTGGGGCCGTCGCTGATCGGGTTCCCAAACAACGGGTCTTGGCCACCGTGGAATTCGTGATGGCCGGGTTTGCCGTGCTGATGATCGTTTTGATCCTGAGCGGGTTATTGGAAACGTGGCACATCTTTTTGCTGGCTATGACCACCGGTATGGTGCGGGTTTTTGAGATGCCATCGTCTCAAGCGCTCGTTGCTGAAACTCTGCCGCAAGACCGCATTGCCAACGGGGCGGCGTTCAATACCTTGGGCAGAAATGTTGCAACGCTAATCGGCCCCCTGGTGGGGGGTGTTTTGTTCAAAGGCTTCGGGCCCGGAGTCGCTTTTGGCGCCATCGCAGCTCTGTATATTCTAAGTGGATGGGTCGCCCTGTATGTCCGGTTATCAGGCCGAGAGGGTAGCAGAACAACAGAGTCAGTGGCTCGCTCTGTGATTGGCGGATTGAAATACGTTAAGGGACAACAAGCGCTCTGGGCCACCCTTGTGTTGGTCCTGATCTTTGAATCGTCCGGCTGGACCTTTCATACGACGCTGGTGCCGATATTCGCAAGGAACGAATTGGGCGTCGATTCCAGTGGGTTGGGATTATTGTTGTTCGCTTTCGGGTCCGGCGCGGTGGGCGCTTCGCTGGGCTGGACCATGATTGGAAACCGACAGTCGGTCGGGAAATATATGATCGGGTCGGTCGTGGTGTGGCATGCCAGCATCCTGGTATTTGCTACCTCCCATGCCTTCTTCGTGTCCATGGTGATCCTTGTGGTAACTGGAGCAGGATTCGCGTCAACACAGTTCTTTATGCTTTCGGCGTTGTTGGGGAATTCCCAGCCTGAATATCGCGGCCGAGTGATGAGTCTGCGTTCCTTGGCGATCTATGCCTTCGCTTTGGGCAGCATGTCCTCGGGAGCGATAGCCGATGTTTGG
This sequence comes from uncultured Chloroflexota bacterium, assembly GCA_913046025.1. The sequence continues at coordinate 1,116 of CAJWRP010000335.1, read as the reverse complement.
AGCGCTCCCCACGCAGCAGCCGTGGTCGGGACGTTGGGTATAGTCTTGGTACTCCTATTGGCCGTCCTGGCCCCCAAACTGCGGAGGTTGCAGGCTTCGTGATCTCTCAGCTGGGAGGATCTGGCTGATATATAGTTTCCATAATCTCAACGATCCTTATGGGATTGATGTTGAGGACCCACAGCACGCCAGTAGAGGCGCCAAGGGTGAGGAACCAGAAACGATGAACGTATCAGACCACAGAATTTACTGCGAATCCGATCGTCCATACGCTTGAAAGGCTGACCGGAGAACGAAGGGGCTCAGGTCAATGGCAGTTGTTCTGAGCCCGATACCTGCCTCTGGATGTACCGTCGGTCCAACCAGAAACATTTCTTAACCTGCTCCCCTTATATAAGGGAAACCCACATCTGGAAAAAACTTCCTCTTCCACCGTCGAGCCAATATCCGGGCATCTACCGCATTCTCAGAGAGAAAATCAATGTCTGAAGAAGGCAGGCCCGCCTCTTTGGTCGCTTGAATCTCTCTTGAACTCCAGGCGATCAACATTCGGTCCTCTGAGCGTGCGAGATTCGAGAGATTAATCAATGTCGTCTTTAACTCTTGGTTGGTACATACACCAGTAGAGTCTCCCGCTGGAAATAGCGCGGTTTCAGATACGAATTGATCGAAGGTCTGTGTAACCTCGCCATCTTTGACATATAAGACCCCTAGAAGCGAAGGTGGGTCTGCTTTGGTACCCTCAGAATCAATGATGATCGCTCGATTTGCTTGTGTTACTGATATGACAGACTGCCATACCAATCGGGCCCTATTCTGTTATTGACAGCAAAAACTGAAAATGAGGGTCCGAAGCCTGCATATTACCCTCATAATACGCAAAACAAGATTCCTTGTTCGAAGAGATCGTCAATCGTTCTAGTGTCAATTCCAGATGACCGGAAAGATACCTAACAACCACTCAAAATAGACTTTACGATATTTTAATCAACAAACTCCACAGTAGGTTGTGCAACAGGTAAAGGTTATGTCAACAACCTCTGTTGAGTTTGAATGGGATGTTACATAACGTATCTTGTGCGAACCAACCCCAATTACTTTTATTACCGCGCTCGT
>CAJWRP010000334.1 GCA_913046025.1 uncultured Chloroflexota bacterium | reverse complement strand
TTAGTCTTAACGGAGCAAGATTACAACGTACGAACATAATTTGGCGTGTGTCAAGGGCCATTAATGTGGTCTTTGCACACACATGTCTCGTTGGACTAACGAATTGCGTAGACAGCTATCACAACGAAAAAATTGAGCTGAAATATGCCGCGCTATATGAATTCCTTATTGTTGTCCGCCCTGGTTAGTTCGTTGTGTCAGGTAGACAGCCATAATGGCCACCGGCATGGCGATAACCACTATACCCAGCCCGATGGCGATTGCTTCAGGTCCCAGGCCCAGCACCGAGTCTATTTTGTGCTTTATCCAGTCCAACAATACCGGGTCCCCTGGTCCTGCGGCGTGGCGAAAAATTGATAGAAGAATCAATCGCCGTCACCAGCGGTACTGGGTTCTGTAGCCGCCTTCTGGTATCGCACCGAATAGCGTCGTTCCTTCACACTAAAGCTGGCGATACTGGCAATTATTAGCATTGAGCCCGCCAGCGCGAAAGGTATTTCATAGGCCCCTAAAAGGTCGTATAAGAATCCTGCTGCTAGGACGCTTATGGCTCCTCCGATCTGATGAGCAAGCGTAGAAATGCCGCCTAGAGTACCAAGGTTGCGTAGGCCGTAAATATCCGCCGTCAGTGATGACGTGAGCGGAGGAGTAGCCACCCATGAGAGGCCTGCCAGCACTGCGAAGCCCCATATGCCAAGGGAACCTGGCAACATTACTAACATGACGTAGGCGCAAAAACGAATGGCGTACACGGTGCCCAGCAGGTTCTTGCGGCTGAACCTGTCCGCAAGAAAGCCGATTATGATTACGCCGACCACATTCAGTCCGCCCATCAGGCCGAAGGCCGCTGCCGCCTCTCCTGGTGATATACCTCGGTCCAGGGCAAAGGGCACATAGTGGAAAGAGATAATTAACGTCGTCATGCCGCAGACAAAATAGGCTCCTGAGAGCTGCCATATAGGCGGCGACCTGAAGGACTCTTTCCAGTTTTCCGTGGCCAGTGGTGGCTGGCCTTCAAATGAAGCACCGATCTTCGGATCGTTAGCGTTCGGACCCCGACGCCCCTCCGGCTGCTCACCGATGTCTTTCGGGTCGTTTCTGAAGATAAGGAACGCAAGCGGCAAGGCTAAGAAGAATATGAACGCTCCCAGGGCGAGCCAGGCCACGCGCCAGTTTGCGGTGATGATGAGATACGTGGCCAGTGGGACCAAAATAAGTGCGCCCGCTGACGGTCCAGCGCTGCAAAGACTTAATGCCATGCCACGCCTGCGGTAGAACCACCGCGCGATCATCGCATGAATCGTTACCAGGGAAGCACCACTTAGAGCCGTGGAGCTTACGAATCCGAACAGAACTATGAGCAACCATATGCTGTTTATCGTGCTCATGAGCATGGTCGATATACCGAGTACGGCAAGGCTAATGGAGATTACGGTGCGGCCGCCGTATTTATCGTACAGCCGACCGATGAAGGGTTGAGTTAGGCCGTTAATGAGAATGCCAATGGCGCCGGCTGCTGACACCTGGCTTCGAGTCCATTCCAGCTCTTCGCTCATGGGAACGACGAATACGCCAAAGGCATTGCGAGCGCCAGTGGCCAGGAATAGCGTGAAGAACCCCACAGCCACGATCAGCCAACCGTAGAACAGCTTATTGCTACGAATTTTCTCCGCCATTCGTCCTCCAAGCACGGCATCGTAGTCCGTAAATCGAGTCTAACATCGGCCTTAGGGGATAGCAATGAAACTTAACGACAGGAATGGTCCATCGCCTCGAATTGGCTTGAGAAAGGGCAGTCGGCACCGAGCCTCATTGAGCATTTCTCTAACTCCACGTAGAATGCGGCGCAGACCGGCCTGTTCGGCCACTCCTGTCTCAATAGAGGGGTATACTTGTCGGCACAGTCCACAGCCACTGAAAGACGTTTTCAGCCGCTTAGCGCCCTGCGGCATCGCAATTTCCGACTATATTGGCTGGCGGGATTTGGGCAGGCCATGGCCCTTGGCATGCAGTTTCTCATTATCGGCTGGCTGGTGCTACAGCTCACCGGCTCCGCGTCGCAGCTTGGCCTGGTGATCTTTCTATATGGCATTCCCAATCTGTTGCTGCTGATGTTTGGTGGCATCTTAGCGGACCGCTTGGACCGCAGGAAGATGCTTATTTACAGCCAGTTCGTCGTGACGGTCTTGGTCCTGGGCGTTGCTTTACTGACTATGGCGCAGCTAATTTCCATATGGCATATCTACGCAGTGGCTGTAGTTCTGGGCGTAATTCAGGGAATTAATATGCCCTCTCGAATGGCCATAATCCCTGACCTGGTTGGCCAGGAGGATATTCTTAATGCCACGTCGCTTAACATGGCCGTCTTCAACACGGGACGAATAATCGGGCCCTCCATTGCCGGGGGTATTATTGATTTCGTCGGATTAGGCCACGCGCTTCTGATCAACGCCTTCTTGTATGGATTCGGTGTCGTCTTTCTGATCCTGATGTCTGGGGTGGTTTCGCGCAGCAGCCCGAGGTCTGAAAACATTTTAATGGGTATGTGGCAAGGCTTCAAATACTCCGCTACCACCCCCGTTGCCTTTACGCTGGTAGGCCTGAGCTTCGCCTTTGGGTTCTTTGGCGGGGCCTACATTCAGGTGTTACCGGCTTTCGCTAAAGAGGTATTGAGGGCAAACGCCAGCGGTGCCGGCTCGCTCATATCTGCTAGTGGCCTGGGCTCGCTGGTTGGCAACATGTGGCTGGTATCACTGGGCGACACGCGTCGCAAGGGCCTCATCCTAATCGGGGCTATCGTTCTTTTCGGTGCCATGCTTTTCCTGTTTTCCTTGTCGCCCATTTACATTCTCTCATTCATATTGTTGTTCATCGGCGGCATAGGGTTCATGAGCTTTATTGCCATGGGCACAACTATTTTGCAACTATCCACTCCGGCGGAGATGCGAGGTCGCATGATGAGTCAGTGGCTAATCGGCGCCGCCACGCAGTACATCGGGGCCTTCCCTATCAGTTTGGTTGCCGACTTCTATGGCTGGCAAGTAGCCATGGGAGGAAGCGCTCTGATTATGCTTGCAGTCGTATTCTGGCTTGGCGTTTACAGGCCTACTTTTCGAAATCTACGGATATAGAGACCGCATAGACAGGCACGTTCGCTCGTTTGCATGGTCGATGTATAATCCCTGTGGATTATCGTTTCACTTTTTTCTACTCTGAACCTGCACATAGGTGAGCGCTATGACTACGCAATCCATGTTCAAAGAAAAGCCTCTGCTGATTCTGCTGGATGGCCACGCACTGGTCCACCGGGCCTTCCATGCCTTCCGTGATCCGCTTAACGTCGGCGCCACCGGCGAAGAGGTTACTGCCGTTTACGGATTCCTCAATACGCTTCTGCGAACGCTTAAGGACTGGAGTCCTACCCACTGCATCGTCACCTTTGATGTGTCGGCTCCTACCTTCCGGCACAAGGCCTTCGACCAGTACAAGGCCCATCGCCCGCCGACGCCGCCGGAGCTTCGGGGTCAGTTCGGGCGAGTGCGACAGGTCGTTGAGTCGTTCAAGATTCCCATTCTGGAGATGGAGGGATTCGAGGCCGACGACGTCCTTGGGACGCTGGCTAGGCAGGCCGAAGAGAACGAGATCGA
>CAJWRP010000333.1 GCA_913046025.1 uncultured Chloroflexota bacterium | reverse complement strand
GTGCTGGAGTCAGCTTGGGCTTAGGTACCGGTGTGGGCCTCGGCATGGGTGGGACTCGGATTCCACCGCCACCGCCACCGCCGATGGCCCTTGGTTTGGGTGTAGGTAACGGTGTAGGTAACGGTGTAGGTAACGGTGTAGGAGTCGCAGTCGGCGCAGGTGTGGGTGTCGGTGATGGCGTCGGCACCGCTATTGGTGCAGGCGTAGGTACCGGGTTCGGTGTGGCAGTTGGCGCAGGTATCGGTGTGGGTTGGATCACGGGAGGCGGAGTATCTGCCAGGTTCAAAGCGACTTCCTGAACATCGCCGGAAACGAACGTCACTTGCCCGTCAGCGTAAGAGCCGACCGTCCCAGGCGGCTTTACGAAGAACGAGACAGGCATCCCGATATCCGCAGCTGTGCCCTGCACGACCAGTTTGGCAACTTCGGCGTCACGGCTGCCATATTCGCCGTTCTTGGTACTGGTGATGCAGCCTTTGCTGACGAAGTCGATGTGTCCGCAAACCTCTGTGCCGGCCACGGCAGGGGTTCCCGAAACCATAAGGGTACCGTGATAGGCCGCTGGAGGCGGAAACAGGGAGTGAGGGCCGGCCAGGGCCACACCGAGGGACGTCAAGCCCGCCAGCAGGGCGATAACTGATCCTATAACTAGATACCATCTCATCTTTGACCTACCACTAACCATGTCGAATGGCCAACTTGCTTTTCTTTGGCTCTGGGCTTTTCCGTTTATCCACTTGATGGTGCCTTGACTGTATTTCCACCGTATATTTACAACTGCGCCTAGACGTCCGAGGTTCGTGGCGTCCGATTGTTATACCTAAGCCAAATCTGGTCCACTTCTCCCTCGACGCCAAAGACGTCCTAGAGATGAATAGAACCTTGGGCATAGACGAGAATATACTCCGTTTCCTCATAACCAAGAAATAAGTTCAGCTGGCTAACGTAGCCGGTCGGAATCGATTGCAAGGCACCAGTCGCGAAGGAGATGGACCATGGTAGGTCTTAACAAGATGATAGCCATTGGCAACGTTGGGACGGACCCAGAGATGCGTTACACGCCCAAAGGCAACCCGGTGACCTCTTTCAGACTGGCGACAGGTCGCTCTTATACCGCATCAGATGGGGAGCGCAAGCAGGAGACCGAGTGGTTCACTGTTGTGGCGTGGAACCAGCTGGCTGAGCAGTGCAACCAGTATCTTGCCAAGGGCAGACGGGTTTACGTAGAGGGCAGGATCAAGAGCAATACGTGGACCGGTCAGGATGGACAAACGCGTTTTCGTAACGAAATCATTGCCAATCGCGTTCTATTCCTAGATAGAACGCCAACAGCAGGGTCATTTGACGAATCTGGACCGCCAGTGTTAGAAGCTGGTATCGACGAAGCGCCTATCGCAGTTGGCGACGCAGAGGACCTTCCTTGGTAAACGGTTCCCCTGGGCTAAAGGCTGACAACGACGGCCTGATAACAAGCATGTCTGGCAGGAACAGATCTCTTGTAGGCCTTGCCGAACCCCGCTCACGTATGAGTCAATTAGATAGTAAGTTGGATCACTTTAGAGGAACAGAATGACACAGCAACGCTCAGCCCCTCCACGAAGAAGAGGCCGACCCAGATATTACGCTCGGCGTAAAGTATGCTCCTTCTGCGTGGACCACGTGAAGGAGATCGATTACAAACAGGTGGACCGCCTTAGGCGCTTCCTGTCCGACAGGTATAAGATCGAAGCACGTCGGAAGACAGGCGTCTGCACAAAGCACCAGAGGTGGCTATCTACGGCCATCAAGCGTGCGCGGCTCCTAGCCATGATTCCATTTAGTCCCGACCATCGCATGCCTGGCGGCGGATTCGCCAGTTAAGGCCAAAATACCTTAGCAGGGGGTTGTGCAGTGGTTGAAGATGCGCATGGTATGCCTTCCGGGCAGGATTCGAGTCAACAAGGCGACGTAACCCAGCCCGTGGCGGCACGGCTAGATCGTCGTTCCGAAATGGTCCGGATTCAGCACCTAAAACGCCGACGGCGATACGCTTTCGCCGTGATAGGCGTGTTAATGCTGGTCATTATTGGAATATTACTTGCCGGGTATGTCGTCATTTTCGTTCGTCCTCCGCAGCAGCTTGTCGTTCGAGTGAACGATGTTGCGTATTCCCGAGGCGACATGGTAAAGATTCTCCGTGTACGTCAGAGGTCCCTGGAACAAACCGGGGAACGACTCGACAACAGCACCGACATCTTTCAGGCTCTTCAGTTAATTGTTGAAAATGAAATCATTTCCCAGACTGCACCTTCACTCGGTATTACGACCTCGGACGAAGAGGTGAAGAAACAGATTCGACTTTCTATTGGATTTCTTTCTGGCGCAGACGCATTTGGAAAATCCACTGACCAGCAGGAGAGAGAGTTTCGTGAGCAGTATGGACGCTTCCTAAACGAGAGCCAGATAAGCGAAGAAGAGCATCAGTCGATCATTAGACGAGTGATCCTTCGGGGAAAAGTCAGGCAGTTCCTTGGTGATAGCGTTCCTCTAGTTGGAAAGCAGTATCACATGTACCGGCTCACAATGGAGTCTGGCGATGAGATAAGTGTCATGAACACCAAATACAATGACATGATTCGTAACAGCACCAATCCCCAATTGTTGGGGGAGGCCTTTAAGAATATAACAAGGGAGTTTTCACGCGAGCCTGCCGAGAGTGTGCGTCTGGGAGGCAACCTGGGATGGATTCCTCTAGGTGTGCTGGCAGAGTATGAAAATGAGATATCCAAACTAGAGATAGGGCAGTTGTCAGACCCTACTCGAAATCGCGATCAGCAGAACCAGTTGTTTATATTCATGGTGTCCGAGACGGATGAATTTCGCGACATAAATTTGAATCACCTGGAAGAGTTAAAGAATAACGCTCTGGATACCTGGGTGAACGAGCACCGAAGAGACCATGATGTATACGCCGTATTCAACTCGGAAATTTACGCCTGGATAGTAGAGCAGCTTGGTGTCTCCACAAGCATTACACCAACACCAGCGCCAGATAACCAACTTCAGCAACTGCTGCAGGCTCAAGGCCTGATGTCTCCGCCCTAGGTCCTTAACACATTTACTTTACAATCTAATCGGGATACAAATGGGGGGGGGCGATCCGCATCGGCGGACCGCCCCTGTTAATGTGTATCGTTCAATGGAAAACGCCGCAGCTAATAAAATAGGAAATACCATGAAAGAATCCGTCGGAATAGGTCTGTTGGGCATGGGCGTAGTGGGTGGAGGTGTCGCACGCATAATTTCGGAGAAGGGCCATCAATTGGAGCATCTGATAGGAGCTCCAGTGGTTATTGAAGGCATATTGGTCCGTGACATAGCAAGGGCCCGTTCTTTCGACGTGCCATCCGACCTGCTTACCACAAGTAGTAATGATGTATTAGAAAACCCCAAGGTCGACATCATCGCAGAGTTGATGGGCGGTGAGGATCCAGCGCTGGAGTATATCCAAAAGGCCATCTCATTAGGCAAACACGTGGTGACAGCCAACAAAGAAGTTATGGCCAAGCACGGACCAGACATCTTGTCCCAGGCTAGACAAGAAGGCGTTCAGGTGCTTTTTGAGGCCAGCGTGGCCGGTGGGACTCCCATCATTGCCCCTCTTTTGCGAGACCTGGTTGCCAATGAGATT
>CAJWRP010000332.1 GCA_913046025.1 uncultured Chloroflexota bacterium | reverse complement strand
GAACCCGGGCAGCGATCCTTTCAACGTTCTGTCGTCCACGCAGTAGGATATCCTGAAATAGCCGGGAAGTCCGAAGCCCCTGCCCGGCACAACCAGGACATTGTGCTTCTGCAACTCCGCCACAAAAGCTACGTCATCTTCAAGAGGCGACTTCGGAAACATGTAGAACGCCCCTTGAGGCTTTACCACAGAGTACCCCAACTGTGTCAGGCTGTCGTACAGAAAATCCCGCGTGTCCCTGTACACGTCCACTTCCACGGTGACCGACTGAAGCTTGGCGACAATATGCTGCATGATCGCAGGGGCGTTCACGAAGCCCAACGTCCTGTTACAGAACACCAGTCCGTCCACCAGCTCGGACTTGCCTTCGTAATCGGGATGCACGGCAATATAGCCGATGCGCTCCCCAGGCAGAGCCAAGTCCTTTGAGTGAGACGTGGCCACGATGCTGCGAACGTGATGCCCGAATATGTGTGGGTACTCAAGCCCATCAAACAGGATTTTCCTATACGGTTCGTCGCTGAGCAGAAAGATTTCCCGGTTTAGCTCCTGCTCCTTTTGTTGAATTACCTGAGCCATCTCGCTCAGGAGTTCAGCCGAGTACAGCACACCAGACGGGTTGTTGGGCGAGTTTATAAGCACAGCCTTTGTATGCTCGTTGAAGGCGGCGCGGAAGGCCTCCATATCTGGCAGGAAGTTCTCGTCCGGGGGCACTACCCGGCAGGAGCCTCCGTGATTGTCCACGTAAAACCGGTACTCAACGAAAAACGGAGAAAATATGATTACCTCATCACCGGAGTCCAGCAGAGTCTTGAACACAACATTCAGAGCTCCACCTGCACCGCAAGTCATGACTATATTGCCAGCGTCAAAAGCCAGACCTGTTTCTTCTTTTAACTGGTCGGCGACGGCAGCACGGGTCTCCACGTAGCCTGCATTAGGCATGTAGCGGTGCAGGCCGGGCTCAGGACTGTCTGCTATGCGACGTAGCTCAGTGAAGAACTCAGGCGGCGGCTCCATGATAGGATTGCCAAGGGATAGATCGAAGACGTTCTCATCACCAAACTGCTGCCTGAGGGCAATGCCCTCTTCGAACATCTTGCGAATCCACGAGCCGCGCTCCATCATCGCTTGGATCTTGGTTGAAATTGCCATTGATATACTTTCCTAAGTTAGGTTGGTTCGATTAGTTTGCTCATCTGGCCAAGGCACCGCGAATTTAACGCACGGGAACAGCAGTGTCAACGCGCCAACTGTAAGCATCACTATCCTTGACAGCCCGCATGGCGTTAGCTACGCTAGAATTCACCTCAAGGGCTCGTAGCTCAGTGGTAGAGCGGTCGGCTCATAACCGATTGGTCTCAGGTTCGAACCCTGACGAGCCCACCACCACTATTATTGTCTAGCTCTAGGTTTATTTATTCTGCCCCTCCGAAAAAGGAGGGGTTTTTCTGTCAGAACTGTTTCATTGATTTCAGCTGTCATGGGAAAAGTCTCTGCGGCCAAACCCAATGATGCGGACGCCTTCGGATAGCCTACCTCTGCAGGCCAGGTTGAAGAGCGCAGGCATAAGTTTGCGCTTGGCAAGGTCACCTGTGCCTCCCAGTATTATCAGGCTGGTGCCAAGTTGGTTCATATCTTTACCTCTGCAATGGTCAGGCGTTACATGCATATTTCATTTGAGACGTGTAGCAATAGAATTGGTATACCTACTGCCAATTAGTGTGTGGTCAGTGGCTGCATCGAATGCCAAAATACTTCGATGCCTGGGCAGTTTTGGAATGCGCTGCCACATAGGGACTAAGCACCGCAGCGTCGCCTACAGTACCGCTACCTCTGCATCTCGCAGGTCCGTGATGAACATGTGACCCGGCTTGTGGGTGATCATGAACTCCACTTTGGATGCCAGTGCCACAGTTTGCGGTGTGATGCCACAGGCCCAAAATACAGGCACCTCTCCATCGTAGATATCAACTCCTCCGCCAAAGGTGGGATTGTTGATGTCGGTAATACCAATGGCCGATGGGTCTCCTATATGCACGGGCGCGCCATGTGTAGCTGAGAAACGGGTCGTCACCTGGGTGGCTCGCACCGCCTGCTGAGGCGTCATGGGTCGCATGCTTACAACCATTGGCCCGTGGAACTTCCCAGCAGGCCGACACTCGATTGATGTCACAAAGTCACATGTCCCGACACCCTGCTCAATGGCCCGGATAGGAATACCAGCATCCATCAAGGCCCCTTCGAAGGTCATGCTGCAGCCCAACAGGAAAGCGACTAGATCGTCCCGCCAGTACTCCCGTATGTCTGTCGGCTCATCCACAATCTCTCCGTCGCGGAATACGCGATACCTTGGCAGGTCCGTGCGGAGGTCAGCCCCTGGAGCAGAGTAGGCCGGCTCTGCTGAGCCTACTTCGGTGACCTCAATCACAGGGCATGGCTTCTGGTTGCGCTGGCAAAACAGCAGGAAGTCATAGGCATCTTCCCTGGGCAACACCACGAGATTGGCCTGGGTGTACCCCATGGTCAGCGCCTTGGTATAAGAGTCCCATTGCCCGTTCCTAATAAGCTCTCGGACCTCGTTGGGCTGCTTCATTCCATATATCGGGTGGTCTAGATTGATATTTGCGCTACCTACCGATGTCGCCATGGACACTCTCCTACAACTTTCGCCTGTCAGTGACTCCGGATACGATCAAATTAGCACCGCTTTTCTCTTCAGTCAATGAGGCGGTCTATTGGTTGACTCTTATATCGGAATGGCGGCACTATATAGGCGACATGCAAAAGTTAGTTAGGCAATTCAAGTTCTTAAGCGTCCTTGTAATTCTGCTGATCACTGTGCAGGTGGTCGCGGTTTCTACGTCTGTACTGCCCGTCCCTACCACCACGGCTAACGGCGATTCCTTCCTGTTATTCCGAGGTACAGGTGGACCCTATGAGATTATTGTTGGAGTGCAGCCTCACAAACCCAAAGTCGGCATAATGCACATCTCCATTTCGGTGGTGGAACCAGGAACGGACAGGCCTATTGACGGCGTGACAATTATGGTCGTCGCACACGATAGCCTGGGGGAACCCATTTACCAGTCTCCGGCGCTGCAAGACCCCCAAGAGCCCAAGTTCTACGACGCGAACATCACCTTCTACGAAGCTGGTCAATGGAGCCTCAAGATCAAGGTGGACTCTGACGCAAGAGGCCCTGGTGAAGCAATGGTGCCTATGTTCATCAGTTCGACCTCCTTAGATCCCGGAATCGAAGGGCTCGCTGTGTTACTAATAATCGTAGGCGGAATCGTAGGCGGCGTAGTGTATCTTACGTGGAGTTCGCGCCGAAAGCGTGCTGCTGCCCTCAGTCAGTAATCCCGTCGATTACAAGCACACCTTCCTCTTCGAAGTAGCTAATCTTAACCTTTAGCCCAAGGACTTGGTGTTCGTTTAGATGGGAAGGCGTAAACCGGGTAAACCTCTTTCCCCTTCCTTCGAAGACCCACAATTTGCCCGCATCGTCCCGAATTTCCAGTGCTGCCAATTCGGTTAGCGACAGTGATTCCACTTTTGTTATCAGGCCAATAACTGTGCTGAATTCTTCCGCGTTAGAAGGCGCAGACGTGTTTGCTTCACAAGCCATAGCTAAAACAAGCACAACCAATAGCGCTGCGGCAACGAAGGTTCGGACGGGCA
>CAJWRP010000331.1 GCA_913046025.1 uncultured Chloroflexota bacterium | reverse complement strand
ACTACTTCCAGGAGCCTGAGGACCTGGAGCGCATGAGGGATGCGGTGCGTCTTTGTGTGAGGCTATCCCAGCACGAGGCTTGGAACGGTATTATCGATTGCCGCATCGAACCTTCAGACGAGGTATTGGAGTCTGACGATGATCTGAGCGATTGGATAAAGCGAGAGGTCAGCACGGGGCACCACGTTTCCTGCACGTGCAAGATGGGACCAGATTCAGACGCAATGGCTGTGGTGGATCAGTTCGGCAGGGTTCACGGTCTGGAAGGCCTGCGAGTTGTCGATGCCTCCATCATGCCCGACTGCGTTCGAGCCAATATCAACGTTACTGTCATGATGATAGGCGAGCGTATCGCCGATTTCGTTAAAGAGGGAAACTAGGTTTTTTTGAATTGGGCCAAGTCATCAGTAATATGTCATTCCGAGCGCAGTAAGGAATCCAAGGCAATCATCTGGATGAACGATCGTTTTCTCCACGGTGGTAGGTGGTCGCACTTCTCAAAATGACATTTTGGCTAATGGCATTAGAAAGGCGATATGGAGATGGACGAGCAACCGGCGCGACGTAATGTTAGGGCGGCGAGAATCGCCCTGACCGGCACAATTATCACGGGCATAGTTTTGGCGCCATCCTGGCCTTTAGAACCATTTCGTCACGCGAGTATGTTGGCGCGGGCCTTCTCCTGATTGCTGCCGTAATAGCTTTCGGCGCACCTGCCTACAAGCACCAGGTCGACTGACGGTTTACGGCGCTAGCGCTATCAAGACCAGCCCTACAACGATTAGCGATGACCCCATCAGGCGACCACGTCCAAATGGCTCCTTGAGCACCACGATGCCCAGCAGCACACCTATCACAATGCCAACCTCTCGGGCTGGGGCCACGTAGCTAACGCGGGAGAACTGTAACGCAGTGAGCACCATGCCGTACGCCAAAAACACCAGCAAGGCCACTATCAAGATGCGGCCCCTGTTGAGCCGCCACTCGACCTGAATCGTTTCCATGGAGTGGGATCGCAGAATAAATGGCGTTAGCCCCAACGCGCTTCCCAGGGACATCAGGTACATGTATAAGAATGGGGTTACGTGGCTGATGCCGACCTTGTCCCAGACGGAGTAGGCAGCGATTATCAGCCCTGTCATTGCCGCATACCGACTGCCTGGTTCCCTAATCAACTGCAGAGGGTTTTTCAATATCTGACCGAAGTGACCCCACCAGTAGACGGTATAGATTCCCATGATGACGGCGATTATTCCTGCGATTGCTGGAACTGAAATTTCTTCCCCGAGAATCAATACGCCAAGCAGTGGCACCAGGGCCGGCCCCATGCCTCTGGCGATAGGGTACACGACTGATAAGTCGGCCCGGGCGTACCCTCTTCCAAGAAAGAGAAAATACAACACGTGCAAAATGACTGTGCCCAGGATAAACCACCAGCCTATTATTCCCACCGGATAAAGCAAAAGAAGAATCAGGGCGGCAGGCACCATGAATATCGAGAGGGCAACCTGGGACAACCAGATGAAGACCTCCTGATTCGTCCCTCGCTTGACCAGAAAATTCCAGCTGGCGTGTAGAAGCGCGGCAACCAGTATCAGTAGTAGGCCGAGTCCGGTCATTTACCGTCGGTTACCTCATTGCCAATTTCGGCAGCCATGCTGACCAATTTCTCCGGCTGCATGTCTGCCAAAAGCATGTCGGCACCTTGAGGGGCAAACTCCAGTGCAATGGCTCTGCCGATTCCCTGGGCGGCTCCGGTAATGATGGTGGCGTTGCCTTCTAATCTCATTATTGACTCCCATTCAGCAGTTTTGGCGGTTCGACAAGTTTGATGACAGGAACTAAAATACCACATCTGAGTGCGGGTAATTCGACCGTCGGTCGCAAGTATCTATCCTGGATGATTTCGAGAATGGAGTAAGACATGCCTGAAGAACCTCTGCATTTCCAGACCATTACCCAACTGGCGGAGAGCCTGAAATCCCAAAAGCTTTCCCCTGTAGAAGTCACAGAGTACATGCTCAAGCGAATCGACGATCTGGACGGGCACTACAAGAGCTATGCCACTCTAATGAAGGATTCGGCTCGAGCCCAAGCCAAGGCGGCCGAAGCGGAGATCGCCTCGAGCACTTATAGGGGGCCCCTGCACGGTGTGCCGATAGCTGTAAAGGACCTGTGCTTCACCAAGGGCGTGAGAACCATGGGAGGTAGCAAGGCCAGCGCAAATTATGTTCCTGATTTTGATGGCACGGTGGTTACCAAGCTGAACGAGGCTGGCGCAGTTATGCTGGGTAAGCTTAACCTGACCGAGGGAGCAATGGGTGGCTATAACTCCGAGTTTCAGATTCCTATCAATCCCTGGAATGCTGACAGATGGGCTGGCTCCTCTTCCAGCGGCTCCGGAGTGTCCACGGCGGCTGGACTGGCCTTCGGAACTCTGGGCAGCGACACAGGAGGCTCAATACGCTTCCCTGCCTCGTCTTGCGGCATCGTAGGGCTAAAGCCGACGTGGGGTCGAGTTAGTCGCTATGGTGTGCTGGCACTGGCCGAATCGCTAGACCATGTTGGGCCTCTGACGCGCTGCTCGGCAGACGCCGCGATAATGCTTCAGGCCATCTCCGGACTGGACTCAAATGACCCTACGACGTTGCCTGCACCTGTCCCCGATATGCTGGACGGCATAGGTTCGGGTGTACGTGGCGTCCGCATCGGCTGGAGCGAGAAATATTCAACAGACGGCGTTGATTCTGAGGTTGCGTCTGCCGTTCGGGAAGGCGTTAAGGTGCTGGAGAGTCTGGGAGCGGAAATAGTAGAAGTAGAGATGCCAGACGTGGATTCCTATCTAAGTGCATGGCCAATTTTGTGCACGTCTGAGGCTGTAGAGGCCCATGAGGCGACCTATCCTTCGCGTAAAGACGACTATGGTCCCTTCTTTCGGGGATGGCTGGACATGGGCGCAGGCGTGACCGGTGCTGGATACGCCAAGGCCAACAATAGGCGGGACGAGCTGACCGGCCTGCTGCGACTTGCCTTTCGATCCGTCAGTTATTACCGGGGCCGGTCGATCGTGATCAGTTGCGCTCTTGCGCTGGTGATTGCCCTGCCGATCAGTGTTCAACGGATGGTGGTTCGTTTTCAGCAGCAGATCACTCAGCGGGCCGAGCAGACACCGCTGGAAACCGTTGTATCGGTCGATACCGTACGCGGCGCCGCTGAGCGTCTGGCACTCGATATGTCGCTGCCCGACGATCTGGCCGAAGTGATCGGTGGCATCGCCAACGACTTGATCTGCCACGATGTGAACAAGAAAACTCGGGTACAGGACGTGATCGACGAGTCGTTGTTCGATGATGGCGTATCGCTATTCGTCGAACTCGAAGCTTTGCGCGCACGCCTGATCACGCGGCTTCTGGACAGCCCGGTCTATACCGCACTCGCATCAGATGTGCTCTATCAGGGCATCAAGGACTACATCTTTTCCGATACCGGCGCGATCAAATCGATTCCGGGTGTTTCTTCGCTGCTCAAGGGGTCGAGCAGTGCCCTGAGCAAGCGCATGCCGGGCCTGGAAGCCCAGGTCGAAAAACGCGTGCGTGCCTATATCGAGAATAATACCGCGAAGACACTCGCGCGTAGCCAGGAGCTTTTGATCGAGTCGCTCGATGAGGAGCGTATCCGGGCGATCGCAACCGAA